>NZ_JBEZUZ010000020.1:42403-91248 GCF_040636735.1 Streptomyces sp. NPDC035033
GGGGCCGTTTCAGATTCCTCTGAAACGGCCCCTCGACCCGCGACTTCGCAAAGTCGGGACGACAGGATTTGAACCTGCGACCCCTTGCCCCCAGGAGTGAGGGTTGGAAATATTTTCCAGATATAGAGGGATCAATCCGGACGCACATGGTGCACACAAAGGTCCGTCGTGCACCATGGCGCACACCGCGCGGCCCCCGACTGATCCCCACGAGCCCGGCGTCGCGCAAGCCACTCCCCCCGATCCCCGGGCATGGTCCCCCGCAGACACGACGGCCAGCCGCCGATGCACCGCCGACGACCATGGACTCCTCATCTCGACCCGATACGGGAAGCATCTTGCACAGCTCAGGGGTGATCGACTCTTTCAAGGAATCGGCTGGGCAATCCGTGGCACGAGACATGGAGTTCTTCTCGCGCTCGAGTGCAGGCCACGAAGAGGAGGCTCAGCTCCGAGGCCAGGTCTTCCCGGTACTGAAGGGGGTCCACCTCTGCGGGAGTGATCGCGGCACGCATCGGCACGATGCCTTCGGCGACACCCAGGACCGCGACACAGCGGAACTCGAGGCCCTTCATACGATGCATAGTGAAGATGCGGACCCCGGGTTCGTCGTCGGCCCGGTCCATGACAGCAGCCGGCACGCCGGCACGCCGCAGAGCGGCTTCGGCATCACGGCCGAGCTGTATGAAGCGCACGGCGACAGCTATGTCCTGCGGCGCGACTCCCGAATCGATCCAGTCCCGGATCCTGGCGACGGCCGCTTCTATCTCGGCCGGTTTCGTGCTGTGGATCTCCAAAGTGGGGCGCCTGCCGTGGAGGGCGGAGCGGTAGCCGGTGAGGGTCTCCTCGTCCGCAGCGTCCTCGGCGGCCGAAGGCCTGGCGGGAGGATCCGCCAGGGCGGTGGACCAGCGCAGGATTTCGTGGGTGGTGCGGTAGTTGATGCGCAAGCGGTGGGAGCGGCCGGTGACGTTGATACCGAGGGAACGCAGGGAGACACGGTTTCCGTAGATCCGCTGGTGGGAATCGCCCGCAATGAACAGGTCGTCGTTGCCCTCGGGCACCAGAGCACGCAGGAAGCGCCACTGAGCAGGGTGCAGATCCTGTGCTTCGTCGACGACGACGTGGCGGTACGGCGCGGCACTGCCATGGGAAGCAAGGAGACGGTGCGCCTCCGCACAGATCTGCAGGAAGGTCCATTCACCGGCCTGGCGCAGCTGCTGCTCGAAGGCGTCCACGGCTCGCCACACCTGGAGTCGTCTGGTGGGAGGCAGCGCGGTGCCGCGTCCCTGCCGAGACGCTTTGAGGTAGGCCTCGGGAGTGCGGATGTCCTGGGCCAGCACGATGTGGCGCCATTCCTGGTCGAAGAAGACGTCCGGCTGGGTCAGTCCGAGGCGGCCCGCAATGCGGGCCCAGCGGGCGGTGATCTCCTTCTGGTCGGTGAGGATCTTCAGCGGCCGGCCGCCACGGTGAGCACGGACCAGGTCGTACGCCAGGGAGTCGATGTTGGCGACAGTGATCTTCGCGCGGAGCCGGGGATCGGAAACGAGGAGCCCAAGGCTGCGTTCGAGATCGGCGGCGAGAGCACGGGTGTAGGTGGTGAGGAGGACAGCGCCGTCGGGGGCGTCCTGCGGCAGTCTCCGGGCCAGTTGGAGGGCGCGGTGCAGGGCGACCACCGTCTTACCAGTGCCCGGCCCTCCGGTGACCCTGACGGAGCCGCGGTAGGTCTCCTGGTAAGCGATGCGGTACTGGCTGGGATGGAGGAAGACCCGCCAGGCGTCGAAGGGACGTTCCAGGATGTCGCGCAGTTCGTCAGGTCCTGAGACGAGGGCGATGCGTCCGCGGGCGTGACGCATCGCCGTGCCGAAGGCGTCTTTCTCGCCGACGAGGGCCTCGGCCTCTTCGCAGGCCGCGGCCGCGGCGTGGGCCTGTACCACCTCGCTGTCGACCTGCTCCGGGGTCATCCCGCTGGCCAGACCGAAGAGCACGTCGTACTGCTGCTCGGGCAGGATGCGGCTCAAGGCCTCCAGATGATCCTCGTCCGGGATGAGCCGGACGATGGGGATGATCTCCTTCTCCACGCCGAGTGAGCGCAGCACCTTGTCCGGGTACTCCTCGACCGGGAAGAGCCGGGCGGGCTCCCGCCCCGCGAGCGTGCGGAGTTCTGCGGTCACGCGCTCCAGAGCCACGTCGTTGCGGATCTCGATGCCCTGACTGGCATCGTTGACCGAGGAACGATGGTGTGCCGCCCAGTCGTTGGCCTTGTCGTGTGGCAACACCTTCAGAAGCAGGTAGGTGTCGCCCTTCTCGGGCTTGAGGACGACACCGCGCCAGAAGTCGGTGATGCGGATGGTGCGGATGCTGGGGTCGCGCTGGTTGGTCAGCTTCTCCAGGTGGAGTCCGGCATGGGTGGCCGCCGCGAACTTCTCGAAGACTTCCGAGACTCGCTTCTGGACCTGTTTGTCCAACGTGACGAACTCCAGGAGGAAGTCTCGATGCATCCCCAGCTGTGCCACCGTGCTCCGGCCCCCGCTCCGCTTCCCAGCCACTCCCTCTCGGATAATCTCGATCACTGTACTGGCCCTCGGAGAGGAGCGAACAGGTGCGCCGAATCGAGAGCGGGTTGCGGCTGGGAGCCCGCTACGAACTCGTGCAGCCACTGGATTCGGGCTCCATGGGGCAGGTGTGGCGTGGACTCGATCTGCGGCTGAAGCGGCCGGTGGCGGTGAAGTTGGCCCTCCCCGGCCTGCCCGGCCATGGCTTCACCCCGGAGCAGGTCAGCCGGTTCGAACGCGAAGCCGAGGCCGCCGCAGGCCTGGACGCCGTCAACATCACGACGGTGTACGACGCCGGTACCGACGTCGGCGACGGGAGCGGGTCCCCACTGCACTGGCTGGTGATGCAGCTGGTGGACGGCGCCACCCTGGCGGACCTCCTCGCCGAGCAGGACGGCGGGCGGTTCGATCTACCCACCGCGACGGCGGTGGCGGCGCAGGTGTGTACGGCGCTCGCAGCGCTCCACAGCCGAGGGTTCGTGCACCGCGACCTGAAGCCGGAGAACGTGATGGTTCGCCGGGACGGGGTGGTCAAGGTGCTCGATTTCGGCCTGGTGAAGGTGCTGTCCGAGGCCGGTCCGCGGTTGACCGCGACGGGCGAGTGCCTGGGCAACCTGTGGTTCGCGTCGCCGGAGATGCTCCTCGGCTCCCGCGATCTGGACGGCCGCAGCGATTTGTATGCCGTCGGCTGTCTGCTCCACACCATGCTGGCCGGGGCCCCACCGTTCCCCTCGAAGGTGCCGATGGCCGTTTTCGAAGGACATACGGAGCTGCCGCCCCCGCCCCTCGCCCCTCTCGATGTCACGGTTCCGCAGGAAGTACAGGAGCTGGTGTCGGGGCTGCTGGCCAAGGATCGGGAGAAGCGGCCGGCGTCGGCCGCCGAGGTGTACCGGCTGCTGATGCCGTGGCTTCCACGTCCCGTGCCGGGAAGGGGGGAGGGGTGGTTCGACGAGGCGGAGGATCCACGCCGCCCCTATGCGCTGCCGCAGGCACCGTTCCCTCTGTGAACCCGTGGGAGCAGCCACCCGTCCGGGCTCGCGACTCAGTGTGACAGCGCGGGTACGAGCAGGCGACAATGCGGCCACCGGCATGAACGGGGTGGCCCGGGGCATCGGCGAGTGGAGCAGTGGTGGGGGAAGCGATCGACGGGCGGTATCGCCTGGGGGACATGCTCGGACAGGGCGGCATGGGCGCTGTGTGGCGTGCCCGGGATCTGCTGCTGGACCGGGATGTCGCGGTGAAGCGGTTGCTGCTGACCGGGTTGTCGGGAGACGACGAGGCCATGCAGCGCTTCGCCCGCGAGGCCAAGCTGACGGCTCGGATCGCACACCCTTCGGTGCCCGCTGTCCACGACTGGGGAACCGACGGCGGCCCGCACGCCCCGGGGCCGTACCTGGTGATGGAGCTGGTGCGGGGCAAGGACCTGCACCGCCTGCTCAAGGAGGGGCGCGGCTTCTCCGCCGCCGAGGCCGCCGACATCACCGTTCAGATCGCCGACGCGCTGGTCCACGCCCACCACCGCGATGTCGTGCACCGGGATCTGAAGCCGTCCAATGTGATGCTCACCGAGGACGGCCGGGTGAAGGTGATGGACTTCGGGATCGCCGCCGCCGTCCGGCCCGGTGCGAGCGACCCGCGGATCACCGGGACGGGCGGCATGCCCGGCACCCCAGGGTTCATCTCTCCCGAACAGATCCAGGGCGCACAGGCCACTCCGCGCAGCGATCTGTACGCGCTCGGCTGCCTGCTTTACGAGGTGCTCACCGGCAAGCCGCCCTTCACCGCCGAGAGCCCCTGGTCCCTGATGTCCCTGCATGTACGGGAACCTGCGCCGTCCGTGGCGGAGAGCCGCAGCGACCTCCCCGGAGAGCTGGTCGCCCTGGTGGCCCGCCTCCTTCTGAAGGAACCGGAGAACCGGCCGTCCACCGCCGAGGTGCGCGCCCTGGCGCGCCGGTGTGCCGCCACGGCCCACGCGCCCGCTCCCGCGCCCGCCCCCACGCTCGTCGAGGCGCCCGCGCCTGTGCCCGCACCCGTCCCTGGGACGGCGGTCGCCCCCACCGTCACCGCCCCCGGCGTCCGGGCTCCGGCATTCCTGCCGCGCACCGAGCCCGGCGCGCCCGCGTCACCGAGGACGGCCCGGATTCCCGCTCCGGCCGGCCTGCTCGACCCGCAGCAGCGGCATTCCCCGTCCGCTCCCCCGCGTCTGGCCGGACCGGTGGGCGAGGCCGTCTCGGTGTCGGACCGGCTGCGGCACTGCCAGGACCTTTTCGACGGAGAACGGTTCTCCGACGCCTACGCGGCTTTCCATCGGCTCGGCGCCGAGCTTCGGCGCGGCCGCCCGAAGGCCGACCGGGACGTCCTGGCCTGCCGCGCCGGTGTCGCCGCGTGCCTGGCCATGCTCGGCAAGTCGGCGGAGGCCCTTGCCGATTTCGACGCGCTGCTGTCGGTCCAGGAGCACGTCTTCGGCACGACGGGCCGGGAACCGCTCGACACCCGTTTCCGTATCGCGGAGCTGAGAGCCGCCATGGGGCAGACTCGGGCGGCACGTGAGCTGCTTGCGGACCTTCGCGACCGACAGGCGGCGGTCCTGGCCGACGACGACGAGAGGCACACGCGCGTCATCGGCTTGCTGAGGCGCCTGGACCGAGTGCTGGGCACGGCATGAACCCCCGGAGGCAACCCACTCATTGCCGGTGAACTAAGTTCACAGATAACATGTGGAGTGGCGCTGTTCTCGGCGACCTGGCGGATGCGTACGCCCGAAATGCGTACGCTGTCGGCAGCGGTTCTCGCGCCTCGCCGCAGATGACACGTACGCCCCACCGAACCCGAACGACGACAAGGCGGAACATTGATGGTGCGCACCGGCGGGCCGACCGACCCCGGGGCCGTCTCGGTATCCGAGCGGCTCCCGAACGAGGGCGAACTGGTGGAGGTACGCGGTCAAAACTGGGTGGTCGCCCGGGTCGATCCGTCAGTCCGCCGTGAGCTCCGGGAAGACCGGCAGGACGGCACCGCCGTCGAGGCCCCCACCGCACTCTCCGCCCGTGCCGCCACCCTGGTCCACCTGGAGTCGGTCGCCGACGGCCGCTTCGGCGACACCCTTTCAGTGATATGGGAGGTGGAACCGGGCCGCCGGATCCTCGACCGAGGCTCCCTTCCCGACGTCTCCACCGGCCGTTTCGACGCCCCCGGCCGGCTGGCGGCGTTCCTGGACGCGGTGCGTTGGTCCGCTGTCGCCTCCGCCGATGTACGCACCCTCCAGGCGCCCTTCCGGTCCGGCGTCGCCGTCGAGCCGTACCAGCTGGAGCCGGTCGCCCGAGCGGTACGCGCCCCTCGTGTGAACCTTCTCCTCGCCGACGACGTCGGCCTCGGCAAGACCATCGAAGCCGGCCTGGTCGTGCAGGAACTGCTGCTGCGCGGCCGTGCCCAGCGCGCGATGATCGTCTGCCCGGCGGGGCTGACTCTGAAGTGGCGCGACGAGATGGCCGAGAAGTTCGGCCTCGACTTCACCATCGTCGACGCCGCGGCCTGTGCCCGTCTGCGTCGCACCCACGGTTCGGCCGCCAACCCGTTCCGGGTGCACCCGCTGACCATCGTCTCGCTGCCCTGGCTGCGCGGTCCCAAGGCCCAGCGCCTGCTCGACGAGGTGCTGCCCACCGGGGAGAAGGCCCCGCAGGAGTCCGACGGCCAGCGCTTCTTCGACCTCCTCGTGCTCGACGAGGCGCATCACGTCGCCCCGGCCGCGCCCAAGCAGGTCTACGCGGTCGACTCCCAGCAGACCAAGCTGATCCGCCGCCTCGTCCCTCACTTCGAGCACCGTCTGTTCCTCTCCGCGACGCCGCACAACGGCTACTCCGAGTCCTACACCGCGCTCCTGGAGCTCATCGACGACCAGCGATTCATGCGCGGTGTCGACCCCGACGACGAGGCCCGCAAGGAGACGGTGGTCCGTCGTCTGAAGTCACAGATCCGCAACCCGGACGGCAGTCCCCGCTTCCCCGTGCGGCACACCCGCGAGATCCCCGTGGACTACACGGAGGTGGAACGGGAGGTCCACGGCCTGCTCTCGTCCTTCGCCGACCTGCGCAAGCGCCGGATGGCACCGAAGGCGCGCGGTGGCCGACGCGCGGCAGACCTGGTGACTCTGCTGCTCAAGAAGCGTCTCTTCTCCTCCCCGGTCGCCTTCCTGCACACCGTACGGATCTACCTCTCCCATCTGGAGGAGACCGGAGGACGCGCTCGCACCGCTGCGGAGAACGTCCCGGAGTGGCTGGAGGAGCTGCACGACCTGGTCGCCGACCTCGACGACGAGGAGCTGCTGGGCGTCGAGGACGACGCGCTGACCCGGTCCACCAGCCTCACGCCGGAGGAGGACAGCCAAGAGCTGGAACTCCTGCGCTCCATGGAGAACTGGGCCGTCACCCACGAGGCCTCCCCGGACTCGAAGGCCGACGAGCTGATCGTCATGCTCAAGGCGGTCTGCATCCCGGACGGGCGGTTCTGGACCAACGAACGCGTCGTCGTCTTCACCGAGTACCGCGACACCCAGCGCTGGCTGGTGGATCTGCTGCGCCAGCAGGGACTCACCGACGGTGGCCGGGTCTCCCAGTTGCACGGCGGCATGAACGCCGAGGAGCGCGAAGAGGTCCGCCTCGCCTTCCAGGCCGACCCGGCCACCGAAGAGGGCCGGGTGCGCATTCTGATCGCCACCGACGCCGCCGGCGAAGGCATCGACCTCCAGAAGCACTGTCACCGCCTGGTCAACTACGACATCCCCTTCAACCCGAACAAGCTGGAACAGCGCATCGGCCGCGTGGACCGGTGGGGCCAGAAGCGCGATGTGGAGATCACCCACTTCATCGGCTCGGGCTGGGAACGCGCCTCAGCCGGCTCCTACGAGGCCGACCTGGAGTTCCTCTCCCGGGTCGCCCAGAAGATCGCCAAGACCGAGAAGGACCTCGGTGAGGTCAACGCCGTCCTCGCCGACGCGGTGCAGCGCCGGATGAGCGGCGACCACTCCCCCGTCGACATCGAGAACGCCAAGGCCCGGGCGATCCCCGGTCGCCGCACCGGCGGCACCATCGCTCCCGAGCAGAACGTCACCGGGCAGTCCGAGCGTCTCGCCGAGCAGTACGACAAGACCCGGGACGTGCTCGGCCTCTCCCCCGGCAACATCAAGCGGGTGGTGGACGCCGCGCTCGACCTCAGCCACCAGCTCCCTCTCGTCCAGCACTTCACCGAGAACTTCGACCAGCCGCTGTGGGAGGTGCCGCCCCTTTCGGGCACCTGGGAGCGCGCCACCCGGGGTCTGGCCCACAAGCTGCGTCCCGGCGAACACCGCCCGATCACCTTCGACCCGCTGGTCGCCGCCCAGGGCCGCGACGACGTGGTGCTCGCCCACCTGCGGCACCCTCTGGTGGCACTGTCCACCCGGCTTTTGACCGCCGCCGTGTGGAACGCGGACGCCGTGGGCCTCAACCGGGCCGCCGCCGTCGTCAGCGACGACCCCCGGGTGCAGACCACCATGGTCTCCGCCTACGCTCGCTACGTCCTGGTCGGCGCAGACGGCACCCGTCTGCACGAGGAAGTGCTGTGGGCCGGCGGCTGGTTCGGCGACACCGGCCGTTTCCGCCGCTGGGAGTCGGTGAACGCCCAGGGCGAAGTCCTGGCCGCTGCCCTGGACTCCGGCACCGACGCGTCCTCCTTCCTCGGACCCGAGCTCGCCGACACCTGGTCGCGGTTGGAACGGCCGCTGTACGACTCCTTGACCGCCCGTGCCCGCGAGCGTGGGGACTCGCTGAAGGACCGCCTCGCCGAGCGCCGCGCCGAGGACGAGAAGCGGATCACCGCCACTCTGGACCGGTTCGAGGCCGGTCTGCGCACCAAGCTCAAGGAGGAGGGTGACGACCAGGGCGAACAGATCGCCCTCTTCGGCTCCCGAGAGATCAGCGCCGCCGAACAGCGCCAGTACCAGCAGGACCGCGAGCGCTGGCAGCAGCGTCTGGAGAACCTGCCTGCCGAGCGCGAGCGCGAAATCGCCCGGATCGCCGACCGCTACCACGAGCCGCGCGCCCACCTCTTCCCTGCTGCCGTCGTCTTCGTGATCCCCGCAAAGGAAGCCCGCCGATGAGTGCCCGCCGTACCTCCCGCACCGCCTCCAGGGGCATGGCCATCGCCCTGGCCAAGGCACGCGACGGCCGCGGACAGCACCAACGGTGGCTGGACCTCACCGAGGTCTCCGGTCCCTTCCTCACCATGCCGGTGCTCCTGGAGGCCTGGCCCCAGCTGGATCCCCTGGAGAAGGAGGAGCGCCCCAAGCTCAGGGCCCGCCATGCCGACTGGCAGGACGACACCACCGCCGGCCGTGACGAGTGGGTCGGGTACGTACTGCGTTCCCTGCTGGAGTGGGGCGACGCGCTGACCCTGCGGCGCGGCGACGGTGCTGCCGGCGACCTCGTCCTCGACTCCCTCGCCCTGCCCGTCCCGGAGCACGACACCGCCGTCCGCCCGGATTTCGCCCTCTCCGAGCCGGGCGCCCCACTGGCCGGCGAGCCGGACGCCGACTCCGCCGCCAAGCGGGTCCGTCTCCTCGGTCTGGTCCTGCCGACGGGCACGGCGCCGAACGCACGGGTGCCGCACGACGACTGGGCCGCCACTCCTGCCGATCGCCTCGCCCGCCTCTGCCGGCATCATGACGTACCGCTGGGTCTGGCCACCGACGGTCGCTGGTGGTGCCTGGTGTGGGCACCGATCGGCGGCGTGACCACGACCGCCGTGTTCGACGCGATCGGCTGGGGCGAGGCTGCCGAGCGGGACGTCGTCCGGGCGTTCCGCTCCCTCCTCTCGCGCCGCCGGTTCTTCTCGTTCGACGAGCCGGAGACCCTGGTCGGCCTGCTGAAGAAGAGCCTCGCCGCCGGTGACGACGTCACCGACGCGCTCGGCGTCCAGGTGCGGCAGGCCGTGGAGCTGCTGGTGGACGCGATAGGGCGTGCGGACGTACGCGCCGTGGAGAAGGGCGCGCCCGGCCTCCGGGCCGAGGGGGTGGCAGCGCGGGACGTGTACCGCGGCGCAGTCGCGGTGATGATGCGGATCGTCTTCCTCTTCTACGCCGAGGAGCGCGGCCTGCTCCCCTCCGACAACCCGGTGTACGCCCAGTCCTACTCGGCCCGCTTCCTGCGCGACGAACTCAAGCAGCGCGCGGACGCGGACGGCGAGGACTCCCTGGAGCACACCACCTCCGCCTGGCACCGCCTCATCGCCCTCTTCCACGCCGTGCACGGCGGCGTGGACCACCCCCAGCTGCGCCTGCCCGCCTACGACGGCTCGATCTTCGACCCGCGCACCTATCCGTGGCTGGAGTCCCGCTCTCCCCTGCTGCCGATCGACGACCGCACCGTCCTGCACATGCTGCAGTCGGTGCAGGAGGTCCACGTCGGCTCCGGAAAGGACCGCGAGGTCCGCACGCTGTCGTTCCGCGCGCTGGACGTCGAGCAGATCGGTTACGTGTACGAGGGTCTGCTCTCGTACGGGGGTGAGCGCGCCGTCGAACCGATGGTCGGCCTCATCGGCCCGGCCGGCAGCGAGCACGAGGTACCGCTGCGGGAACTGGAGGCACTGGCCGCGCAGACGCGCGAGCCGAAGGCCCTGGCGAAGAAGATCCGCGAGCAGTGGAAGGAGCCGAAGCCGCCGGCCTCGGAGTCGGCCCTGGCGAAGGCGCTGGGTCCCTTCAAGGATGTCGAGGAGCAGGCGGAGGCACGTCGACTCCTCCAGGCGGTGACGCGCGACGCCGCACTGACCGAGCGCCTGATGCCCTTCTTCCGCATCATCCGCCGGGACCTGCGGGGGCTGCCGGTGGTCATCCACTCCGGCGCGCTCTTCGTCACCGAGTCGGCGCTCCGCAAGAACACCGGGACTCACTACACCCCTCGTTTCCTCGCCGAGGACGTGGTCCGGCACGCTCTGGAGCCGTTGGTGTACAGGGTTGGGCCCCTTCAGACGGCGGACGAGTCGAAGTGGGAGCCGAAGTCGGCTGAGGAAATCCTGGAGCTGAAGGTCGCCGACATCGCGATGGGCTCGGCCGCGTTCCTCGTCGCCGCTTGCCGCTACCTGGGAGACCGGCTCGTCGAGGCCTGGGCACGGGAGGGCGACGAGCGGGCGGTCGCTTTCCGGGAAGGGCGCGCGGTGGAGGCGGTGACGGCAGCCGACGCCGAGTCGGACCCGGTGGTCACCGAGGCCCGTCGGGAGATCATCGAGCACTGTCTGTACGGGGCGGACATCAATCCGATGGCCGTGGAGATGGCCAAGCTGTCGCTATGGCTGGTCTCCATGGACCCGAAGCGTCCCTTCACCTTCCTGGATGACCGGCTGGTGGCCGGCGACTCGCTGCTGGGCATCTCCAGCATGGAGCAGATCGCGGGCCTCCACCTCAAGCCGAAGCGCCAGGACGACGTCTGGGCGGCGGACGCCCGGGCCCGCGTCGACGCGCTGACGCGCGAGCGCCTCGCCATCACGGCCATCAAGGGCGTCGACCTGGAGGCGCTGCGCAGGAAGCGGGAACGGCTCGCCGAGGTCAACCAGCACGCGGAACGGCTGCGGCTGGTCGGTGACTTGTTGGTGGGCGCGGGGCTGGGGACGTGCGCGTCGGGGCGGATGCCCTGGTACGAGCGCGACGCCGGCGAGGACGCCGAACGGTTGCGTGACCTGTTCCCCTACGCGGCGCAGCTCGCGGCGGCGGTCGTTGCGGACGGGGTAGCCGACAACGCGGAAACAGTGCAGGTGGCGCGGGAGACGGCCCGGGACTGGCTGGCGGCGGAACTGCCGGACGACGGGCTGGAGCGGACGCCGTTGCACTGGCCGCTGGTGTTTCCTGAGGTGTTCACGGAGCGGGGAGGCTTTGACGCGATCGTCGGGAACCCACCGTTTCTGGGCGGGCAGAAGCTGACGGGAGCCATGGGCGAGGCATACCGCGAATACCTCGTCGAGTACCCAGCGAAGGGGCGCCGCGGCAGCGCCGACCTGGTCGCATACTTCGAGCTGCGCGCGCACGAAATGCTCAACAGCGGAGGCCAGACTGGTTTCGTCGCCACCAATACCCTTGCGCAGGGCGACAGCCGCGAGGTGGGCCTCGACCAGTTGGAGCGGGCGGGGGTCGTCATTCGCAGGGCAGTGAAGAGCGCCCCGTGGCCATCCCGCTCCGCCCAACTTGAATATTGCGCAGTGTGGACCAGCTGCGCCGCACTGGGCGGCGACGCCGTCGCCGTACTCGGCGGACAGGCCGTTTCCGCTGGGATCTCTACGTCCCTCACCCCCGCAACCCGACAGGCGTCGTGGGGCGAGTCCCTGACTTTGAACTCTGCTGTCGCATTTCAGGGCTCTAACATCCTTGGCCTGGGATTCACGCTCCCCGAGGACGAAGCCCGCGCCTGGATCGCAGAGGACGAGCGGTATGCGGAGGTGTTGTTTCCATACCTCAACGGGCAAGACATTAATCAGAACGTGGGACACTCCACGGATCGATGGGTCATCAACTTCCAAACATGGCCACGTGAGAAGGCAGCGGAGTATCCCAAGGCCTACGAAAAGGCCGTTAGGGATGTAAAGCCAGAGCGTGCGCAGAACAACGACAAGTCGCGTCGTGAGATCTGGTGGCGTTTCACCCGCCCGGCAATGGATCTTCAAGAAGCCATCGTCGGCCTTGACCGGTGCATCGTCATCGCCCTCGTCAGCAAGTCCGTGATGCCGGCCATGGTCCCGACGGGGCAGGTTTTCAGTCACGCGCTCGGAGTGTTCGCCTCTACCGACTTTGCCCTATTCGCACTTCTCAGTAGCACCCTCCACTATTGGTGGGCCATCGACCGTGCCTCCACCATGAAGGGCGACCTCCGCTACACCCCCACCGACGTCTTCGAAACCCTCGTCCGCCCCCCACTCACCGAGCGCCTCCGTACCGCCGGCACCCGCCTCGACTCCTACCGTCGCGACCTTATGCTGCGCCGCAACATCGGCCTCACCGACACCTACAACCTGGTCCACTCCGCCGCCTGCCAGGACGCCGACATCGTCGAACTCCGCCGCATCCACGTGGAGATCGATCAGGCCACCGTCGAGGCCTACGGCTGGCTGGACCTCCTGGACGAGTCGGGCGCGACCGAACCCACCGATCCCACCCACGTCCGCGTGCCCCTCGATCACGGGTTCCACGACACCGACCAGGGCCCCCGCTACACCATCGGCCTGCTCGCCCGAACCGAGATCATCGACCGGCTTCGCCAGCTCAACCATCAGGCGTATGCCGACGAGGTCTACCTCGGTCTCCACAAGAAGCCGAAGAGCCACCCGGACATGCCTTCGCCCTCCCAAGAGGCGATCCGCAAGAAGGCCGAAGGGCGTAACCGCTCCGCCGAACCCCTCAACTTCGAGGACGGCAGCATCGAACGGTCGGACGGCATGATCTTCTGAACGGGTTCGGCTCCCGGCCCACTCCATCCTGCAAGAGGTCTCCTTGTCCACGATGTCCTCTGCCGACCACCGTCTCGTCCAGACGGCGGTGGTCGGCTCGCCCGGCTCGGACCATCCGGTGATTCTTCCGATGGATGCCCACGAGCTAAGCCGCTGGCGCTCCCTGCACCCCTCGTACACCTACTACTGCGGTATCCAACTCGGCGGTTGCGGCTGGAAGCTGACCGACAAGTTGTACGGCGACAGGGTCTGCCACTTCGCCCACGTCGAGGGCGGTCCGACCTGCACCCGTACCGCCCTCGGCGAGTCCAGCGCGGACCACCTCTTCGTCAAGCGCGGCATACGCCGCCTCATGGACCGTCACAAGATGCGCGGCACTGTCGAGACTCGCGACTTGGGCACAGGGCCCGGCGATGTGGTGGAGGTCCGCATTCCCGGAGCGCGCCGTCGTCTCCGCTTCCAGTTCTCCCCGCTCGACTACGGGAGTTGGCGGGATTCCACGCCCGCACCGGGCGAGGAGATCGACTCGGTCGACTGGTTCTTCGGCTCCGACGGCCCTCTGACGAAGAACCTCCTCGACCGCCACAGCTACACGCTCCGGTTCCGTCTGGACACCCATGGCGGCGAGCGCCGCGTGTCGGTCGGTGCCCACTACCGCGACGAGCCCGCCGTGAGCGCCTGGACACCACTCGACGCTTGCGAACTTCGGCCTGAGGGCCTGTGGACGCCTGCCGTCGAGAAGATCCGTAAAGCCCCGCCCGCGCTCCGCGCTGCCGGCTTTCCGCTCCAGTCCGGCTTCGTCTTCGCCTTCGCTCCGGAGGCCCCGGTCCCTGACTCGTTCCGCTTCGGCGAACCCGGGCGCCGTCTCGTCATGGCCGATGTGAAGCCGGTCGCCAGCCCCATCATCCGGGCGGTGCTCTCCCTGCCCGACGATATCGAGATCGCGCTCTCGGGGCATGTCTACCGCTCGCCCGAGCACGCACGCCTCCTCGTCACCGAGTCCGGCACCTGGGCCGTCCGTCTCGACCGCTACGTCCGCCTCAACGCCAACGAGGCCGACCGGACGGGCCTCGCCCGCATCGCTCCAAGAACCGTCGCCCCGGTACTTCCCAAGTCCCGTCAGCAGAGTTCGGAATCTCCCAAGATCAAGGCGATCCGAGATCCTCGCGAAGCACGTCCCAACAAGCGGCGAGGTCAGCCCGCTGCCACCCCTTCCGTCCGTCAAGCCGAGGCGCCCACGACATCCTCCTACATGCTGCCTCGCATGGACGCCATCTCTCGAACCCGCCGACTGCTTCGCCGCGCCGCTGCTGAGCAGGAAACGATCGCATGGCGGAATGTCGCTGCCGGCCTGGGGCGTCCCTACAGGGAACTCTCTGGAACGAGTCTCGTCGACTTCCTCGCCCAGGTCGACTCACCGCTCTGGGCCAACACGCCCGTGCTCACCGCTTTGCTCACCGAGAACGATGGGCCTCTGAGCTGCTTCCCAGACGTCCTCAGGAAGCTCGGGGTCCAGGGCGCTTCGAGGCTCTCGCCCACCTCACCGGCACTCAGGCGGTGGATCCAGCGTGAACGCGAACGCGCCTTCGCCATGCAAACAACGCCGAGGCCACCGCTTCCTCCTCGCATCGCCCTCAACGCGGGGGCGCGACGACGGAAGTCCCGCAACAGGGTGTAGGTGGCCGAGCATCGAGCTGTACGACAGAAACAGAATCGACCACAGGGGGCAGCAATGGACCAGTTCGAGGCGTCGAGGGCCAGTTGGTTCATGACGACGTACGGGAGCGTGGCCGAGGTTCTCGACCTGCTCTCTCCCGAGATCGCGACGATGATCCCCGACGACCTCGGACCGAAACGCCTGGTCGCGGCCACCGCGCTCGCCCAGCTCGCGCAGATGGATACTCAAGGTCAGGCCCCCGGGACCGCCGCCGACTTCCTGGAGCGGCTCTCCGGAGGAATGGCGTACCAGGGCGAGCGACCGTTCGCAGCCGTGCTGGAGCTGTGGGGTGCTTTGCGACAGCCGACGATCTCCCTGCTGCACGCCTGGTGGCGGGTGCCGCTCGGTGAAGGGCTGCTCGCTTTCTGGGCTGAGCGGCGGGCGGCGGTCACGGGATGGTCGCGGGTCCATGCCGAGCTGCGCGAGCGGTGGTCGATCGACACCGACCAGATCTGGCGGCGCAACCTCTCCGGGTCCGAAGAGACCCACAACTGGTGTGGTTTCTTCGAGGCGCTCGACGCCAACGTGACGGACCCGAACCACGCCCGGTTGGGTCGGGCTCTTCTCACCGGGTTCGACGGCCTTGAGGAGGAGATCGAGCAGATGGCGTCCGAGCGCGGTGATGCTCTCGCGCGCGCCCCCCACCTGGACCACGTCCACCGCATGCGCTGTCTCGCAGCCGGGATCGGAGAGGTGGCGCGGCTCAACGCGGACGGGCTGGGAAGCGTCGGGCTCTCGCCCGAGGAGCGGGACCTCAAGGCTGCGCTCACCGATATCCACCGGGTTGCCGAGCTGTACTCGGACTGGGTGAACAAGACATTCGCTCCCGGCCTCACCCCTCTGGAACGTGCCCTCCTCGACCTGGGCGGTGAGGAGGCCCAGAAGGCCGATGCCTACCTCGATGCGTTCGCAGAAGTGATGTGCGTCCCGGCCGTCGGAGCCCCGGACACCCCGGTGTTCGGCGAAGTGGACTTCGCCGGACTCGCGCCTCACGAGCGCCCCGACGTGCCGGCACCCCGGTGGATGGCTCTGGCTGCCGACGCCCTCACCAGCTCGCCCTTCGGGGCAGCCATGGACGCGGCCTCGCAACCCTGGTGGATCTTCGCGGTGGAGAGTGGATTGATGTCGGCGGCCGCCTTGGAGTTCAAGAGTGACGGGGCGGTGCGGATGGGATGCCTCGATGCCGAGAGCGTCAACGATCTCATCGTGCGGTTCCCTGCTGGGCATCCCTATGAGCGCACCCTCGCGATGCGTTTCCAGTACGACGAGAACGACCCGCTGTCCATGTGCCATCTGCTTACCCTGTCCCGTACCGGTCGGACCAGGTTGGCGTTTCTTGCGCAAGGACGCGGCGGATGGAAGGTGCTGCGCCTGGTGGGCCTCCCCGTACAGGACGAACTCGCCACGCTGATGCGCCGCAAGGCCGTCGCCGAGCTGGACCGGCTCACCGGCCGGAGCCCGGAACGGCTCCGCCGGCACCTCGAGGACTTCATCGGCCCCCACGCCACCCCCAAGAACAAGAAGCAGAAGGAAAAGCCGCAACGTCCCCCGGCGCCTGCCGAGTCCGTGGACAGCGCGCTGTTCCCGCTTCCGGACGCCCTCTTCTGAGTCCTCTTGTCAGACCCCGCCGGTAGCCTCGATCTCGGCGGGATGCCCTCCTCCCACCCTTCACCGCACCCTTCGCACCCTCGCAGAAAGGCCCTTGATGGCGACGCAGTCCTCCGCCGCGGGCGACACCCCCCACCCGATCGACAACGTGCCCCAGACGTTCAAGAACGGCGACTCCTACGACGTGCGCGACGGCCTGGAGAAATACATCTCCCAAGACCTGCTCGGCCCGTGGGACGGAGACAGTGAGGAACTGCCGCCGCACTCGGCCGGCCCTCGTGACCGGTACCTGGTCGGCATGCTCGGGCCGCGTCCCGACTCCTCCGAGACCCGCGAGAAGATCGCACGGGCAGCCGCGCAGAGCGCGGACAGCGAGGAGAGCGGCGATGAGGGGCAAGAGGAGAGCGGGGGGCTGTCCGAGCGGCTCACCCCTCAGGCCGCCGGCCGGATCTGGGCGTCCTCGATGGGGCTGTCGTTCGTCGTTCCGGTGTCGGTCGGCCTGCTCGGGGTCACGGCCCGCTGGGGCAAGTACAGCCTCACCGAGCAGGTGGGGGAGAACGGGCGGATCGCCCGCGTCTGGGGCCGGGAGCCGATCGAGCGGCCCGAAGACATCGACGTCACGGTGACCGGCGGACGCACCCTCGTCCTCGACGGGGACAAGGACTCGGGTGTTCATCTCGACGTACAGGTACGGGAGCGCGACTCCGGAACCAGCGGCGAAGACCTGCGCGTCGTGGAGGTGGCACTGGTCAATCGCCAACCGGAGGGCGTCGGGCGGGAGCGCGACAGCCAGTGGTTGTTCCAGACGAGCCTGGAGGTGGTTGCCTTCCCCGATGGGAAGGCCGCGGTCTTCCAGCCCATCGACGACCCGCTCGACCCCCGCTCCGCCGACCCCTATGAGGACGAGGCCGAGGAGCGGCGGCTGCGTCTCCTCTACCGTGACGAGCTGCGCCACGCCCTGGGACGCAATGTCGCCGTGCATGCCGACGTCCGCGCCGGTGAGCGTCATGCCCATCGGCTTCGCACCACCTGGCTTCCCACCTACGACGTGCGTGCGACCACTGCGCCCACCGACCGCGAGCAGCCACTGCTGTCAGGCCTCGAACTCGGGATGGACGAACTGGCGGCGCTGGCCGTGCCCGCCCGGCGTGCCGAGCTGAGCGCGGCGCTCGCCCCACTGGCCGACGGCTACCACGAGTGGCTTGCCGAGCAGCGGGCCAAGGCCCGATCGCTCCCCGAGGATCTACGGCGGGCCGCCGAGGCGGCAGTGGACGAGGCTCAGGACGTCTGTCATCGGATCGCCTTCGGTGTCGCGACCCTGGAGACCGACGATGACGCCCTCGCCGCGTTCCGTTTCGCCAACCGGGCGATGGCGCTTCAGCGCCGCAACTCGGACATCGCCGCCGCCCGTACGGGACGGGAGACCGAGGACGCCTCCTATCGCGAGGCGTACGCAAAGGTACACGGCCAGGGCAAGGAAGGAGCGAGCTGGCGTCCGTTCCAGCTGGCGTTCGTGCTGCTGAACCTGGCCTCGCTCAGCAGGCCCGACCATCCGCACCGGTCCACCAGCCGCGAGTCCCTCGTCGACCTGCTGTTCTTCCCGACCGGTGGCGGCAAGACCGAGGCATACCTGGGCCTCACCGCCTTCACGTTCGCACTGCGCCGCCTCCAGGGGGTCGTCGGCACCGGAACCGATGGGCGGGACGGCAGCGGCGGTGTCTCCGTCCTCATGCGGTACACACTGCGTCTGCTCACCGCCCAGCAGTTCCAGCGGGCGGCCGCCCTGATGACCGCCTGTGAGGTACTGCGCCGGGAGGAGGTCGAGCGGGACGCCCGCTGGGGCGAGACGCCGTTCCGGATCGGCCTGTGGGTGGGTACCGGTGTGTCTCCGAACTGGTTCGAGGAGGCGCGGGACCAGATCGCCGGTGCCAGGGAGTCCGCGAGTGACAAGCACGCCCGGGTCATCCAGGTCCTCACCTGCCCCTGGTGCGGGCAGGGTCTCACCGCAGGCAAGAACATGAAGGCCGACGAGGAGAGGCGCCGGGTACTCCTGTTCTGCGGCCGGTCCGAGGGCGAGGACCGGTGCCCCTTCTCGTACCGGAAGAAGGGTGACGAGGGCATCCCCGTCCTCACTGTGGACGAGGAGATCTACCGGCTGGCGCCGGCCATGGTCATCGCCACGGTCGACAAGTTCGCCCAGCTGCCCTGGAACGGGTACGCGGGTTCCCTGTTCGGCCGGGTGTCCGACTGGTGCCCGCGTCACGGGTACCGGCATGCCGATCTCGACGAGAAGACCGGCTGCGGTGGCCGCCACAACAAGAAGGGCGAGCTCCCCGCCACCGTGTCTCAGCCCGTCGGCCGACTGCGGCCGCCGGACCTGATCATTCAGGACGAGCTGCACCTGATCTCCGGTTCCCTCGGCACCACCGTCGGCCTCTTCGAATCGGCCGTCGACCAGCTCTGCACCTGGACGTACACCGCTCCGGACGGCACCGCGCACGAGGTCGGACCCAAGATCGTCGCTTCCACCGCGACCACCAAGCGTGCCGCGGAGCAGGTCCTCGGGGTCTTCGGACGACGGGTGACGGTCTTCCCCCCTCAGGTCCTCGACATCGGCGACACCTTCTTCTCACTGCGTGTGGAGGCCTCCCGCGAGCAGCCGGGCCGCCGGTACCTCGGCATCTGTGCCCACGGCACGCGACTCAAGGCAGCCGAGATCCGGGTCGCGGAGATCCTGCTGCTGGCCGCCCAGCAGCAGTTCGACGACTACGGTGCGCCCGCCGACCCGTACATGACGCTCGTCGGATACTTCAACGCCACCCGTGAACTCGCTGGTATGCGGCGGTACATGGACGACGACATCACCACCCGGATCCGTACCGGAGGCACACGGCGCGGGGTGCAGAAGCTGGCCAACCGGCTGCCTGTTCGCACCCGAATGCTGTCGGTCCTGGAGCTCACTTCGCGCATCTCGTCGTCCGACATCGGCCAGGCACTGAAGAAGCTGGAAACGCCCTTCGACCCGGAGCTGGACACCACCACGCGGCGAGAAGCCCTGCAGGCGGAGTTCGTGGCGGCGGCCAAGGAGAAGCGCAGTCCCCGAGTCCCTGTGGAGCATGCCTTCAGTCACGCGGTCGACACCGTTCTCGCCACGTCGATGCTCCAGGTCGGTGTGGACGTCTCCCGGTTCGGGCTGATGCTGGTGGTCGGACAGCCGAAGAACACCGCTGAGTACATCCAGGCGTCCTCGCGGGTCGGCCGGGACCGCAAGCGCCCCGGTCTGGTGGTGACTCTCTACAACTGGTCCCGGCCGCGCGACCTCGCCCACTTCGAGGACTTCGGGCACTATCACGCCACCTTCTATCGGCAGGTGGAGGCGCTGTCCGTCACTCCGTACTCGCGGCGAGCACTCGACCGTGGCACCGCCGCAACGTATCTCGCGGCGCTCCGCCAGGCCGAGGCGGACACCTCCCGCAACACGGACGCCCATGACGTCGATCTGTTCGGACCGGCCGCTTCGCGGGTGGATGCCCGGCTCCTCGAACGGGCGGAGCGGGTCGGCGGCACCAAGGCACGCGGATATCTGAAGGAGCGCATCGACACCCTCAAAGACGCTTGGGCGGAGGAACGCCTGAAGGGCGGCATCCTCGGCTATCGGACAGCCAAGGCCAAGGACACGAACGTCCACGGCCTGATCCACCGCGCCGACGGCTCGAAGTGGGACGTCCTGACCGTCCCCATGTCGATGCGCGAGACGGAGAACGAGATCAACCTGCTGCTCCCGGCCGGCGGGAACCTCGTGGATCAGCCCACCTACGGGGGGCCCGAATGGACCTTCCGACCTGGTGACGGCGGGGGCACGGGTGGTGACGGGGCGGGCGAGCCCGTCGATGCCGATGAGTTCGGACGGGCCGAGGGGACGCCGGCGAAGGAACGGGGACGACGATGAGCACGAATTACTACCGACGGGTTGGTACGGCCCGGCCCAGCCATCTGATGTACACGGCCGGCATCGGCTCGTTGGTCGACCTGCCCAACTTCTCGGTGCTCGTCAAGGGGTTGGAAGCCTGGAGCCACGCCGGCCTGGGCGGCGCCGAGTACATCCTCGACGAGCCCCGGCTGCGCACCGCTGTCAACCGGCGACTCCAACTGTTCGGCAACCAGCAGGTGACCGAGCTGCGGACCGCCCCGTGGCAGGCCGGCAGTGACACCGATGCCAAGGGATGGCACGTTCAGGGCACCGGGGTGCCGGTGACACCGTTTCCCCAGTGGATGCGCTGCACCCGCTGCAACCTCCTCGCTCCCATCGACAGCGAGGCGTTCGAGCTGCGCAACAACAATCCGCGCGCCCCGCACGAGGCCCAGTTCGTGCACGTCCAGTGTGTGACGCGCGGACGTGCCCCGCTCGCGGTCACCGCGCGCTTCACCCTGGCCTGTGTCAACGGACACCTGGACGAGTTCCCGTACGCGCACTTCGTACACCGCGGCCAGCAGTGCGCCAAGAGCCCGCGACCGCTGCTGAGAATGAACGATCACGGTGGCAACGTCGCTGCCAATGTGTCCTTGCAGTGCGCGGCTTGCCAGGAAAAGCGCAACATCCGTGACGCGATGGGTGAGCGCGGCGCCCGCGAACTACCGCGCTGCCGGGGTCGGCATCCGCATCTGGCTTCCTTCGACTCCGACGGGTGTGACGAGGACGCGGTGCTGATGGTCGCGGGCGCGTCCAATCAGTGGTTCCCGCTGACCATGAGCACCCTCGCACTGCCGCCGGCACCTGACGCGGGCCTGGACAAGGTACTGGACGCACGCTGGGCGGACGTCCAGCAGATCGCCACGCCGGAGCTCTTCGACGCCTTCTCCCAGGCGCCGATGTACAGCTTCCTCAAGGAGTACGACCGGGACGCGTTCGTGGCCGCCGTCAAGGCCCGACTCTCCGGCGACAGCGAGAAGGACTCCGCGGACTCGGGTGCTCCCGACCTTCTCGGCCCCGAGTGGGAAGTCCTGGCGGGCGACCGGCTGCCCACACCGTCCGACGACTTCACCATAGAGGAGACCGACGTCACCGGACCGACCGGCGAGCTGTTCGCCGCTGTCCGGCAGGTCCAGCGGCTCCGTGAGGTCCGGGCACAGATCGGCTTCACCCGTCTCGACGCCCCCGACCCCGACAACCCGCAGATCGCCCGACCGGTGCGGCTTTGGCGGGCCCCGCTGAACTGGGTGCCCGCCAGCGAGGTTCGCGGCGAGGGCATCTTCCTGCGGGTGCGTGAGGACGTGTTGGGGCCGTGGGTCGAACGGATGGCGAAGTCCGAGATCATGGCGGCACACCGGGAGGCGTACCAGCGGTTCCGGGAGAACCGCCGCTCGGGCCGGCTCACCGCGAGTGCCGAGTTCGACTCCATGGCAGGCTGGCCGGGCGAGCGCTACCTCGCCCTGCACACTCTGTCGCATGCCCTGATCCGCACCATCGCCCTGGAGTGCGGATACAGCTCAGCCAGTCTGGCCGAACGCATCTACGCAGGTGACGAGGGAGAGCCTCGGGCGGGAATCCTGCTGTACACCGCTGTACCGGACTCCGAGGGAACGCTGGGCGGCCTCGTGTCGCTGGCCGAGTCCCCCCACTTCGACCGGATCGTGCGACGGGCGCTCAAAGATGCCGGACGCTGTTCCTCGGACCCTCTGTGCTCCGAGCGGCTGCCCCGCACGCCGGCCGACTATCTGCATGGCGCCGCGTGCCACGCCTGTCTGTTCGTCTCCGAGACGACCTGCGAGCGCGGTAACCGGTACCTCGATCGACGTTTCCTCGTCCCCCTCAACGACGACGCCGACGAAGTGCTCACTCCGGCCACCCTGCTACCGTGAGCCGGCTCGCCTTCGAACGCGCGGCCGAGCAGGCCGCCTTGCTGCTCGGCCAGGTCCGAACCAAGGATCTGGCCGGGCTGCTCGCACGCGGCCGGGGCATGGAGCACGCGTTGCTCGCTCTTCCCCAGGCCGCTTTCAGCGAGGCCCTGCACTCCTTGTTCCGCGCCGCTGAGCAGGACCGGGTGCCGCTGCCGGAAGCAGCCGCCTATCTGCGCGGCTTCGCAGCCGGGTCGCGATCCGCACAGGACGCGACGGAGGTACGGACGGTGTGGAGCGGCCCCGCCACCCCGGGCGTGCCGGTGCGCTCCACCGCCCGTGTCCTGGTGGAACTGGTGACCGGCGCTCGACGGGAGCTGCTCGCCATGACCTACTCGGCCCGTCCGTACGCCCCGCTGACCACGGCGCTGACCGACGCCGTCGCCCGGGGGGTGGAGGCGCACGTGGTGGTCGAGACACGCACGGGCGCGGGCGGTCTGCTCGACGGACCGGAGCCGGCCGCCGCGTTCCGTTCCGTACCGGGAATACGGCTGTGGCACTGGGCCGCCGAGGCGCGAAAGGAGCGGGGCGCCCGACAGCACGCCAAACTTGCGGTCGCCGACCGGCGGACTCTGTTGGTGGGCAGTGCCAACCTCACAGAGTCCGGGGTGAGGCGAAACATCGAAGCCGGTGTGCTGGTCACCGGCGGGACCGCGCCCGAGCGTGCCGCGGAGCACATCAGGTCGTTGCAGCGCCGGGGGGTACTTGTCCCGTTGGCACCCGACGGTTCCGGCTGGCCCCCATGACGCGACCGGCTGCGGGGGCGGATCATGATCATGATCCGCCCCCGTAGTCGTATGCCGTTGACCGGCCGTCAGGCGTCGAAGAGCGAGAGCTGCCCCTCCTCCTCGTGTTCGTCCAGCTCCTCCCACTCGTCGATCTGCACAGGTGTGTCGAGCCCCGCCGCCCCCTGCGTCGCGGGGTCCGCGTCATCGAGGGGGTCGCCGACAGCGCAGGAGTCGTTCGGTCCGTCCGCCGTGGCCTCGACGAGGGTGGGCAGGACGTATTCCTGGGCGAGTCCGGCAAGGTGCAACGGGAGGGGGTGGGCCAGTGCCTGGGGGTAGTCCGGCGGCTGGCGCAGCAGGTGCACGGCCATGGCGAGCGCCTCGGGGTCGTCGCCGTCGTCGGTGTGGCAGCCGAGTACGGCGAGTTCGACGAGGCCGGGCATCCAGGCCGGGGTGCCGGTGTCCACCGTCGGTTCGCCCTTGCGCTTGCCCTGGGTGATCAGGCGGGGGGCAAGCTTGTCGGCCTGGACGGCGGAGTCGCGGAACTGCACCGGCTTCGGAGTGGTGCTGTAGAAGACACGGCCGGAAGGGGACTCCTCGGGGACCCACAGGTGGGTCCCGATGCCGTTGGGTCCGTCACCCGGGTTGATGCCCCACCACTGCGCGGTCTCGCGTCCAGTGGCGGTGCGTACGCGAACCAGACGCAGATCGGGATGGAGCCGCCGGGCCGGGGCGCGACCATCACGCAGACGGTCGGGCTCAGTCCGGCCGTCCTGCAGCCATGTCCAGTGCGAGCGCGCGTTGACGGCATCGGCGAGGAGCATCGTCGGGGCGCGGTGCAGCGTCGGACGGATCGCCTGCAGCCACTCCTCCGCTTCGCGTCGCTGCTGTTCCCGGTCCTTGTGCCAGCTCCCCCGCCGGGCGGGAGCGGCACCGTCCTCCTCTGTACGTGGAGCAGGCAGGTGGGGGGTGACCTCGGCAAGGCGGGTGAGTCTCAGCAGCATCTTCGGGTACGGCACCCACGCGCCGGCTCCCCCGTCGGCCAGCCGGTCCCATCCCTCGACCCGGGCGAGTCCGCTGCCCTGTCCCTTCGGGGTGACTAGGACTGCCACCGGTTCGTGTGCGGGCCAGCGATTGCGCGACGTGCGGTTCTTGCGCACCATCCACACGGCCGCGTACCGCAGGCCCTCGGGAAGCCCTTCGGTCAGGGCGTGTTCGGGGTGGACCCGGGCACCGAGCTGGCGCAGACCGTCGTCCCAGGCCATCAGGGCGCGATGGGCCATGTTGCCGACCGAGTTGTACCCCTTGACCTTCTGTGGCAGTGCGATGAACTGGGTGACAAAGCCGGCGTCCGCGCAGCCCAGCCGCAGGGCGAACTTGGGGTCGGCGCCGCGACCGAAGTCTTCGGCGCGGGCGAGCTCCACGAGGGCGAGACCGGGTGCGTCGCCGGTGCGGTCGCCGGTGAGCCAGTCCGCGGTCGCCGTCCGGCGGGCGTGGACGGCTGCCGCGACCGCGTCGCGGCTGGGGCGGTGTCCGCCCGTGGGAAGGTCGAGGCCGGCGGTCAGAGCGGTTCCACTGCGCTCCCCCGTGCGTACGACCGGCCGTAGGCAGCGAACACGCACGGTCAGTTCGGGGCTGTGCCACTCGTGCACGACAGGGTTTCCGGGTGCGGCGGCCTCGTATGCCGACTCGTCGAAGTCACTGCCCCCGGTCCCCAGGCCCTCAAGCCCCAGCCGGTGCCGGAGGGCTTCGAGCGCGGCGTCACGCAGATCGGCTGTCTGCCACAGCAGACGTGCCTCCAGCACAGGTCGGCCAAAGGCATCGGAGGGGGAATAGGCCGCAAGCGCGTAGGCGGCTGCGGCCCGGCGCTCCGCGCAACGGCGGGCTTCCTCGTCTTCCTTGAACTCCTTCTTCACCGTGGCCGGCGGCGCGTTGACGGGCTTCGGCCCGGAGAGTCGGGAGTTCTCCATCGGACGGGCGGCACGGAGCTCCTCGGGCAGGGCGGCTTCGGCCCATGCTGTCAGTTGTGAGCACTGGTGCGCCATGAAGCCCGTTCCGACCTCATGGCGCCCCATGGCGGGCCGGTGGACGATCGCGGCCCTCATGCCCTGGGTGAGCCACTGTTCGGGATCGGTGAGGAGGGCCTCTGCGTCGGGGAAGACCTCTCCGATCGCGAGGCCGGCGAGGAGCTGCGCCGGGCCACCGTTCACCCACGTGTCGGAAAAGGCACTGGTCTCCCGGTCCCTGATGCGCTTGAGACGAGCCACCGCGTACCGCTCGCTCAGCGGTACGCCCGGTAGCACCGGCACCTTCGGGCGGAGCAGGACCGTGGTGGCCGAGCCCCAGGGCAGCCGGAGCCGGTGTCCGCCGCCGTCGACGGCGGCACGCCGGGTGGCCCAGCGGCGGACCGTCCAGTGCAGGTGGAAGCGGGGCAGCGGATCGAACGGCACTGTCTGCAGAGCGATGTTGAGGACGACGGAGAACCAGCCGGTGCCCTTTCCGGGCTCGGGCTCGTACGGGAGGGGCTGGGAGACCAGTTCGGCCCCTTTGTCCCGGCGCCCTCGCGGCATCGCCCGGAAATGCAGACTGCCGCCCTCGTACGGGTAGGGGCCGAGGGCCAGGATCCGGCGGGCGAGCCAGTCCGGGGTGAGTGTGAACTGGTCGGGGTCGACGCAAGCGGTGCCGCCCGGCGTCTGCTTGCGGGGCAGCAGTTCACGGGTGACGTGCTCCCACCGCGGCGGGTGGGCTCGCAGCTCGGCGCGTACGTCCTTCAGCAAAGCCCGGTACTCGGGGTCCAGGGCGAGGTCGGGTCGGAGCTCGCCGAGCCAGCGGTCCACCAACGTGGTGAGCACCTGTGGGGGCAACGGATCGGGAACGTCCTCGGAGGCGTAGAGCCAGCGGGCGGGTTCCCCGTCCTCACGCTGGTGGAAGGGGCGGGGCATGACCAGGACGTCGGGGGCGTATGCCTGGAGGACCTGTTCGAGGCGGTAGGTGGGGGCCGTCCGCCAAGCGGTGTCCGCCGAGTCGCGGCCGACGTTGCAGAGGCCGAGGACGGCATCGCGCCATTCCTCGGGGAACGGCAGGGCGCGGTAGCGGGCGCTGTGGGAAGCGTCGGAGTCGGTGGGAAGCCAGGTGGCCGTGCCGATGTGACGGTAGTTCACGGGCATGGGAGGACTCCTTGGTGGGTGGGGTGACGAGGGGGTTCCGAATCAGGCGGCCGTCGGTCGGCCATGACTTTCGAGGCTGCTCAGGGCCGTGTGGAAGGGCTGATAGAGGAGGCGGGCCAGCTGTGCGTCGGCTGGGTCGACTGTTGCGGAGCCGGTGAAGTACGGGGCGAGGATCGTGCCGAGGGCGTGGAGCAGCCCGTCCGCCCGGGGTACGGCTTGCGTGTCGGAACGGGGAGACAGCGACTTGGCGAGTGAGGGCGCGAAGGCCGCGTCGACGAACACCACGCGAGCAGGAACGCCACCGCGCACCAGGCGACCGATGACCTGCCACATCGTGACCAGCTGATCCCAGGCGAACGCCCGCTTCTCCCAATCCGCGAGGCGCGAGTAAACGTACCGCCGGGACAGGAGGCGTCGCCATTCCTCACGGCCTTCATGCCTCAGCGACTGACCGGCCTCGTCGAGGGAGGACGCCTTGGTGACGAGTTCGGTGAACGTGGCCGGTCCGGTGCGCCGGTCGTCACGGGGGATGTCACGCGCGAAACGAGTGATCCAGTCGTTGACCGCAAAGATCGACAACAAGAGGTCATCGGGCCGCGGGTGCGGACGGACCAGGAAGAGGGCGGTGCCGAAGGCCGCCTTGGAGCGGCTGTTGAGGATGTTGTGACCGCGCTCGACCGCGAGGAGTGGAGCGACGAGCACTTCCGCGGCGGGGTCGTCGGCGAACCTGGCGAGGTCACCGCGCCGCAGGGTGGCCCCGGGGTGCCCGCTGTCGTCCTTGTGCCCTGCGAGGCCGGTGCCGTGCAGGGCCTCGCCGGGGTCGGCGTCGTCGGGGACGAGGACCTTCACCCGTCCGTGCCAGCGCTCCTCACCGTCCAGAGTGTCGGCTACGGCATAGGCCTCCCGGTAGCTTCCGACGAGCAGGAGGGCCCGGCGGCGGTGGTCGTCGGCAACCTTGGCGAGCTCCTGGTCCAGAGGGCTTGCCGAGCCCGAAAGGCCGGGGCGGGCCAATCTGGCGGCCATCGCCCTGGCCTGGGCGATCCGGTCCTTGAGACGCGTTCCCGACAGGCTCATGGGCCTGCCCTTGTCGTCGTAGAGAAAGTGCGTGCCGAACCGGGTGCGGGCCACGGCCTCCAAGGACTCCTCCGAGGGTTTCAGGACGGCGGCGACCGGGGCGAGGACGTGGGCCCGGGTGGACTCGCCGGCCCAGCTGGTGCCGGACATGAGGATCACGTGGGGGCCCCCGCGGCCCGTCGCCGGGTCCGCTCCCAGTTCGTGCAGGCGCAGCAGGAGCTCACGGCCCACTCCGGTGCAGCGGAAGAAGCGCAGAGTGCCTCCGGTGCGGCCGATGTCGTCACGGTCCTGATCGTCGGGGAGGTACTGGAAGCCGAGCACATTGCCCATGGGGGACTCGGGAACGATCGGCGCGTAGTCGAGAGGAGTGCGGCGGGCGAGTTCCTTGCCTGCCGCGTCGAGGCGGAGTGCGGCCTCCACCTGGGGCCACAGGAAGGTGAGCCGGTCGAGGCGCTGGTGGAGGGCGCTCAACAGGAGGGTGAAGCCGAGGCGACGGCAGGTGGTGTCCCACCACTGCTCGCCCGCGCTGCCCTCGGGGATCCGGTCCCGGCACGGGGTGCCGGACAGCAGTTCTTCCGCGGCCTCGCGCAGACGGCCGTTCGTCCGAGCGAGCGACTGACTGTGGAGCAGGTCCTGGGTCACCTTGACGAGCTTGCCGATGAGCGGGGCCTCAAGGTCAGGTTCACGGTCGCCGAACGGATCGTCCCGGAAGGCGTCGAGAACAGCGGCTACGGCGGCCCGGCGCGGATCGGGGACGAGGGGTTCGACGGCGTCGGAGGCGGGATCTCCGCCGTCATCGTCGTAGCCCTCGTACAGGTGCGTCTCGTCCTCCTCCGCCCTTTCCGGCTCCCCGAAGTCCACGCGGAACCATTCGTCGAGCAGCTGCTGCTGAAGGGTCCACGGGCTGAAGTACTCCAGGTCGATCCACTCCCGAAGGTCCTCCTCCTCGATCAGCTGGCGACAGAGGGGATCGACCGCCGTCGTGACGCTCGCCAGTGCTTTGTTCCACAGATGGACCTGCCGGTCCGTGAGGGGCAGGCGGGCATTCCGACAGAGTTCCTCGATCTTGTGCGTGTTCAATCGGTCGAGCCAGGAGGACTCCAGGCCCGGCTGGACGAGAGTGGCGGTCGGGGCGAAGAGCTGGTCGAGGCGCATCTGAACGCTGTCGGCCTCGTCCACCACGATGATGTCGCTGCGCAGGGAGGCGAGTTCGAGCTGGCGCAAGCGCTCGTCGTTGAGGTGGGAGGGGACGGGGCTCTGCACGAGGCTCGCAGGGTTGGCGACCCAGATCGGGGCGTCCACTTGGGCGCGGGCGGTGGCATGGCGGGGGCACTCCGCCCAGACGGGGCAGCCGTGCGGGGTGCTGTCCTGGTCGTCCTCCGGTTGCCTCACCGGGGTTCCCGGCGAGGCAGTGGTCACGACGGTGCGGAGCGCGTCGAGGGGGTCGGCGGACACCCGATCCTCCTCATAGGACTGTGACTCGGGTACGAGCGCGGTGCAGGGGGCGTCCGCGTAACGGAGCGGCTCCGCATAGTCAGTGCCTCGCAGCCCGCCGACCAGGCACACCGTGCTCAATGCATCGAAACCGGGGTCGTCGTGGTCCAGGAGGTTGTCCAGTCCGCGAGAGGCCAGCCTTCGATGCATCCGCTGCACATGGGTCTCACGGGTGCTGTCGCCAAGAAGAGGCACCGCGTTCAGGCCGAGCGCGGTGAACAAGCCGCAGAGCCGAAGCTGCTCCGCGACGTCACCGACCACAAGAGTGGTGCGGAGGGGCACAGGAAGCCGAGCCGCCCATACAGCGAGCAGCGTCATCAGGGTGCTCTTGCCGGCTCCGACCATCCCGACGAGGTGAAACAGGCCGTCCACGCGCATCTCGTCGCTGTCCGTGAAGCCCTGACCGTCGGCGTCCCGCGGAGCGAGCCGCAGTTCGGCGAGGCGCCGCTCCCAGCCGCCCGGGTGCTCGACCGCCTCCTGTCGTTCGGTCTCGTCCATCCAGCGCGCGGTGGCCGAAAGGTCGCGGCGGGTGATGGTGATCGGGGCGGAGCGGCCGGCTCGGTCGGCGGTCAGGTCGTGCCCGCGCGGACGGTCGAAGACCAGGTCGGCCGGAATGGTGACGGACGAGGCACGGCGGAGTTCCCGGAAGGAGCTGCGTCCCGCGGGGGCGAGTGACAGCGGGCGGCGCACGAATTCCGGTAGTCCGGAGAGGGCTCGGTCGTAAGCGTCGATGCGACCGGGTGCGACGACCGGCAAGAGAGGAACGGGCGGGGCACCCAGGTCGGCGGCGGGCACCTCATAGGCACGCAGGTGCGCCGGGAGCAGGCGGTAGGATTCGAGGGCCTGCCGCCAGGCGTGGCCACGACGCAGCGGCCACAACAGGTGGCGGGCCGCGGCCAGCATCACTGTGTCGCCCGGGTTGTTGTCCTGGGCTCCGGAAAGACCGGCGACACGGGCGAAGGGGTATCCGCCGAACAGGGTGTAGGCGCCTTCGGCGGGCTGCCCGGCGTCCAGCCGCTCCAGCAGTCGAAGACCGAGTTCGACCTGGCAGAGGTGTGTGGCGGTGAACCCCCTGGGCACTCCGGGCTGGGCGAGGAGGGCCGGTTGCAGTACCTGGCTCACCGAACGGTGCCAACTGCGCTGATCACGCACGGCCGTTCTCCTTGAGTGTGTCGTGGGAGTGCGGCGTGCGTCCTCTGAGGGCGGCGCGCCGGACGAGTTCCGTGTCGGTGAGCAGCTCGGGGGCGCCCTGCGCATCCTCACAAGCTCGCGCGAAGACCTTCACGTAGTCGGGGCGGGTGTCGATGCGATGCTGGGGTACCACCCAGAAGGCCTCGTCGTAGGGCGGTGTAGGAGGCACCGGTGCAGCCGCCTTGCCCAGGAAGTACGGGCTGGCCCAGTCCTTGACATCGACGGCCCAGCGCAGGCCGTCGGGGAACGTCACGCGCAGGTCATAGGCGTCGAAGCCGGGCCACATCTCGACCTCCAGTCCCATGGCCCGCAACGCGTGCTCCAGGTCGACCTCGGCCCGGCCCGGCCCCGTCACGAACTGCCGCAAGGGACGCTCCAGTTGCAGGAGGGTGCCGGCCTCCTCGCCATTCGTGATCCGGCCCAGGGGCGGCGCGCCGGCCCTGCGACACCGGTCGCGTTCACACCACCATTCGGTATCGCCGAGCGGTGTCAGCAGGGTCAGGCAACGGCCGCACTGGACGAAGTGGCCGTCTCTCCGGTAAGCCCGGGGAACCGGCTGGTACACGATCCGGATCAGCTCGTGGACGGGTTCGAGAAGCATGTCGCCGAGCACGTCGAACATCTCGGCCGCCGTCAGGACGGGGCGCCGTACCAGCAGTCCGCGGAAGGAGCTGTAGGCGTCCTCCTCGCCGTGTTGACGGCACAGCGTCAAAGCGGTGTGCACGATCTGTCGGTCCCGGTGGTGGAGAGCGGGATCAGCACCTCGCTCGGCCCACTCGTGGCACAACTCGGTAGGCCTTCCGGAGCGGGGGTCGAGGAGCAGGTCGTCGGGACCGACCGTCCCCTCGGCCAGCCGGAGGGGCCAGTCCTCCAGGGGGATGTCCTGACAGCGTGCGACGAGTTCCCCGAGAGATGCGGGCGGCCGCTCGCCGGCGAGCAGGCAGGCTACGGCGGTACGGTCCAGGGCGTGCTGGGCCACCGCCGGGTAGGGCAAAGTGAATCGGTCAAGGGCGGATTGCCCCTCGAGGACGCACAGGGCTTGGGCCAGGGTCCTCAGCAGAGGCACCCCCTGGTGCGCCGACCAGGAGTCGATGTCCCCTTCTGTCGTCCGGAGCCCGGGACGGCTTCGCTCGTGCTTCCTGTTCGTGTCGTTCATCGCGGCTCCCCGTTGAGGCGGGCACGTCCGGTGGCGCACCACCTGTGAGCTTCGCAATGCCCGCAGTCATATCCGGAGCGAGGAGCCTCCGGATATTCGGCGGCCGCCGCCCAGGGAACCGCCAGGTTGCGTACGACGGTGCGGGCCTGCTCGATCGTGGCGGGGTCGAAGGGGTCCAGCTCCTCCTCGGCCGACCCGTCAGGGCGCAGCGTCTCGAGTTCGACGCGTGAGCGGCGCGGATCACCGGTCAGTGCTCCCGACGCCACGAAGAGAACGGCGAGGGCGAGCTGGGGGTGGTCCTCCATCAGCTCGTCGGCCGTGCCGTACCGGCGTGCGCTGGTCTTGCTCTCGCGGATCACCACTCCACCCCGTTCGGTGTACACCAGGTCGCAGTCGGCCAGCACCACGACATCGGCCTGGGGGTCGTACACGGTGATCCGGTGCTGTGGAAGGCAGGTGTCCTCCGGACCGATCCTGTCGAAGGGGCAACGCGCACGGTGCTTCTCGAGCATGGCGAGGGCGGGCGCGAGTTCTTCTCCGTCCAGGCCGGGGAGGGCTTCTGGCATCGGAACGTCCCGACACGACACGCGACGAGGATCGGCGTGGCGCTCGTTGAGCCATGCGTCCACCGCCCTGCCTCGCCGGATCGCCGCGTTCTCCGTCCTGAGTTCGCGGAGCTTCAGGACCCTGGTGAGGTGGTAGCGGGCAGGGCAGTCCCTGTAGGCGCGCAAGTCCGAGACGGAGACAGTGCGGCGCTTGCGACCGGGTGTGGGGGCCGGAACACCGAGCAGACCGGGAGTCCGCTTCAGCTCGGTGCACCCCGACAGCGCTTTGCAGTCGGCACAGTCGCCGCCCGGCCGACGATCGATACCCGAAGTGGCCGGGGTGACGCGGGGGGCGACGTGCCGATCGAACAGGACCCGGGCCTCACGCCCCGTCCAGTCCGCGGCGATTCCGCTCTCCTCGGCGCGCAGTACGGAGATCTTCCCGTCGCCGAGTCCGACACCGATGATCCGCACCCGGTCGGGCCCGGGCGCGTCCGGTCGCAGCGGAATCCGTTCGGCTGCGTACGTCGCCGTGTCACAGGGTCCCCCGTAGGCGAGTACGCCTGCCGCCGCGGCGAGTTCGGACAGGGGGCGGGTCGGCCGGAGTGCGCCCAGATTCGGCAGCCAGAGCTCGCGGACGGAACCGTCGGGTGTGGCGTACTGCCGCCCCCATGCTTCGAGTTCATATCGCCGCACCCCTGGCGCCCCTCCCTCCCTGCTGGTCACCCAGCGGTCCGCGACGGGGACCGTTCGGGGAAGGCCTGCGGTCTCCTGCTCGCGGAGGAAGCGTTCACGGACAGCCAAGTAGGTCGCCGCCGCCTCCCGGCCCCATGTCTCGTGTGCGGGCGCGACGGTCGCGTCGTCACGACGACGGGCCGGTCCACGGGGGAACTCGACGGCGTTCACCAGGGTTTCCCACGGGGTGAATCCGAAGTCCACTACGGGCGAGGTGCGCCACCCGTCCGCCGTCGAGCGGAGCCGGGGGCGCGATTTCACCGCCTTCTGGAGGGGGCAAGCTTCGTCCTGCTGCCTGAGTGCGGGAAGCCCGACCCGCACCAGCGAGTCGTCTCCGGTCACACCGAGCGGTTTCTGCCACATCGACACAGCGGACTCCTGAGCTTCTGAGGACGGTCAGGAGAAGAGTGTTGCATGCTGTGAACACAGTCAAGGGCCGAATTTGCCATTCGGTATGCCGCACGTCTGTACTCTTGCTCCTGGGCAGGCACCGCACCGGCAGGAGGAGGAGGCGTGCGGCCGATGGACGCACCGGCGAACGAGCCGTCATGGCTTCTGGACGACAGGTTCGAAGTCTCCGGAGGTCCCCGTAGCGGCGGGATGGGCCAGGTTTACCGCGCCGTCGACCTTCGGACTTCGAGCACAGTGGCGGTGAAGTTCCTTGCCCCCAGCGGGCTGGACGAGGCTGGTGCCCTGGTGCGCCGCAAGCCCACCGCCGGCGATCTCAGGCGCTTCTCCCGGGAGTGCGCCATGCACCTCCGCCTGGGCGGCCAAGGGGTGCCCGCCCACATCGCCCACCGGACGACCGGCCCGTCCCCCTATCTGGTCACCGAGTACGTAGAGGGAACGGACCTCCACCGGTTCTTGAGGAGCAACCGTCCGTCGTTCACCGCTTCGGTCTCCGTGCTCTTCCAGCTGGTGGAGGTCCTCGCCAGGGTGCACGGATGTGATGTCGTGCACCGCGACGTGAAACCGATGAACATCCTGCTCGGGGAGAAGGGCGAGATCTCCCTCGTCGACTTCGGCATCGCCCTCCCGCTCACGCCGGGGGTGACCCGGCACACCGAGGGCGGACGCACGCCCGGGAGCTCCGGATACAAGGCTCCCGAGATCATCCGTGGCGAACGCAATCCCGGCCCCGCAGCCGATCTCTACGGGGCTGGGTGCACCTTCTTCCAACTCGTCACCGGCAGACTGGTCTTCGAGAGCGACGGGGGCGGGTACACCCTTGAGAAGCAGCACTGTGAGGACACCGCCCCGCGGCTGTCCGACCTGCTGCCCGAGGGTGTACCACCCGAGATCGACGATCTCGTCGCACACATGCTCGCCAAAGAGCCGACGCTACGCCCCACCGCACGGGAAGCAGGGGATGTCCTCGCCCCCCACCTGCCCCGGCTCGGCACGCTGCCGCCGATCCCGCTCTTGTCCCCCGACCCCACCCTCCCCTTTCGAGAGGGAAGCCAGACCGCCTCTTCCGGATCCCTCATCACCCCCGCCGCGCGGTCCTCCTCTTCGGCCCGTCCTGCGGTCCGAAGGCAACCCCCAGGACACGTGACGCGCGCCGAGCTCCGCGAGACCCTGTCCGCGGCCTCCAGGGAAGTGCGTCAGGGCGAACCGGGGGAGAACGTCCGGCACCTCGCTACCCTCCTCGACAAAGCCCGTCGCAAGTGGAGCGACGGAGACAGAGAGGTACTGACCTCCATGCTGATCTGTGCGGACAGCGCCCGCATCGTCGGGGACGTACTGACCGCCGGCTCCCACTACCGCACCGTAGAACGACTCACGGACACCGTCTCCCCCGACTCCCCCCTGTTCTCGATTGCCCTCACGGCACGCCTCGGTGCCGCGGAATGCCGGCTGGCCGAGGACGAGGAGGGAGGCATGGTTCTCGCCGTGTGGCTGGAGGCGTGCAAAACCCTCATCGCCATGGGCCGGTCCGCTCCCGCCGACCTGGTGGACCGCTGCCTGGAGACGGGAGCCGATCTCGCCGAGCGGGGGCACGCGGAGACCGTGGCCTCCTGGTCGCGCAGGCTCAGCGCCCGCTGAAGCCGTCCTCGCAGCTTCCCGTACGGAACCGAGCAGCGACGGACGCCCGCCCGGTCAGGGAAGACGCAGGCGCCCGCCCGCCAACAGCGTGGCGAGCGCCCCGCTCAGCCGACCGCCCACGGCACTCAGCTCGGCGATGCCTTCCTCGAAGGCGGTCAGTTGGCGGTGGACTTCACCGAGTGCGCGCTGGTCCTCCAATGGAAGTCGTAGGACCCGCAGCCGCCGCACGTCAATGCGCGATGAGACGGACGCGTGGGTTCCCGCTTGCCGTGCGTTCGCCGGAACCCTGAGACACGCGGCGAGAAAGAAAGGGTCCAACAGGTCTGCTGCACCTCTCAGCCGATACAGGTAGGGGCCGAGCAGATGAGGAGCGCTCGTCTCCACCCAGGCATCAAAACCGAACGCCGTAACGACGACGATTACGTCGCCGAACTCGGTGAAAACAGCCTTGCCCTCATCCTCTAGTCGGCGCGCGGTCTCTGCGTCCAACCATTCCTGGTCCCGCACGCCTTCCTCCGCCGAAGTAGGGGCCGTCAGAAGTTCCACCACCCCGTCCCTCGTCTCAAGACGCCCGCGCTGCACCTCGTCCGTCGGCGGGGCGACCCCATGAACGATCGACACCGCGCCACTGCGCTCCAGTTCCGCCACGGTCACCGTCGGCGGTTCCTGCACCGACTCGGTGACGGTGAGCGGTCGCAGCACTGCCCCGACGTCCCTCATCCTCAGTGCGGAGGCGTCCAGCCCGGTCCACATCCGGCGCAGGTCCACGGCCGAGACGGCCAGTTCAGCGGGGACGTGCCGAGCCGGGGTCAGGTCGGTCTCGTCACCCAGCAGTTCAACCAGGGGAACACGCCCGGTACGCTCGACGTCGTCCCCACGCAGAGCGGCACGGGAGCGCTCCAGGATCTCGTCCCAGTCAATGACTGCCGCGCGGCCACCCGTCGACGTCGTACGGCAATCCGCCGCGTCCACGAAGACCACCGGATCGGTCTTGCCCTGTCTCGGTGGCGCCGTCAGCAGCCACAGATGCAGGCCCACGCCATAGGGCGAAGCGGCACCGGCAGGTAGTGCGATGACTCCCCGTACGGCGCCGGACCTCACCAGCGCGGCTCTGATCCGCCGTCCTGCGCGGCGAGCGGCGACTGCGGGGGGCAGCAGCACGACAGCCACCCCGTCCTCTCCGAGTTCGGAGAGGACATGCTGAAGCCAGGCCAGTTCGGATTCGGTGCGAGGTGGTTGCCCATAGTGCCAGCGCTGGTCCGTGGCGAGCTCGCCGTGCCCCCACTCCCGCTCGTTCGACGGTGGATTGCAGAGGACCACGTCTACCGGTTCCCTCACGAGAATCGGATGCCGCAGGGTGTCCCCCGAGACAACTTCGCGTCTCAGCTCGGGAAATTCCAGGGAGAGACGTGCCCGCGCCAGACCGGCGAGGACGGGATCGATCTCGACTCCCGTGAGCAGCATTCCGGCCGGCGCACCCCATTGGCGTGCAGCCGCCGAGAGCAGATTGCCCACCCCACATGCCGGATCCATGACGTGTTTTACGTCGACGTCGCCTCGCAGCTCGGCGGCGATCGCCGTCATGGTACGGGCGAGTTGGGGTGGGGTGACGGTGACCTGTCGCACATGCGTGGAGAGCCAGCGTTGCAGAAGTTCGGTGAATCCCGCGGCCGATGCGTCCCGTTCAGCCAGCCGCAGCGCCTCGTCGACCAGCGCCTGCTCCCCGACCGTCAGACCGGCCGGACCTGCTGCCCCCGGATCCTTCACTCCGGCGAGGCGCTCGCCGATCGCTGCGACAACCAGTCCCATGCGGTCCCGGTCACCCAGGTCCTCGACCCTCGGCCACAAACGCTCCCAGCCGGCCGACGACTCGTCGACCTTGCCGTGGCGGATCAGCCATGCTTCTACACCATCCAGAGAGAATTGCGGGCTCGCGTCGGTGCCCCCCACAGGGACGGGGAAGTCATCGTGCCGCCTCCGCCAGTTGCTCACGGCGGCTCGCCCCACACCCGCGAGCCGTGCGATCCCGGCCAAAGTCAGAGTCACCGGTTCGTCGTACTCGGCCATGTAGCCTTCCTTGGATGTTCGATCCCGCGGCAGCAGGGGAGGGCTTCCAGCGTATTACGTCGCCGATCGCGTGCGACAGCACATCTCATCTCGCATGTTGACTCTGCTTACAGATTCATGCGGCAGCAGGTCAGGCAGGCGCACGAAGCGGAGCACTCTGTTGAGACCCGGGAGGACACCGCGGAGGGCGAGGTCTTCGTCATCCCCGGCGCCAGATACCCCCGGGCACGGAGGAAGAGATCACAGCCTGGAGCAAGCAGAACACAGCTGGCCACAAGCACCCCCGAGTGGGAAAGTTCCGGCAGGTCCTGCCGATGACGGCGACCGATAAGGTCCTCAGGCGCGAACTCGCCGCGACGCAGCAGAACTGAGCGGCACGGCAGCCACACCCCGATCGGTCAAGTGCGCTGGTCCCCATCTGGTCCCCGAAAACGGTCGAGGGGCCGTTTCAGATTCCTCTGAAACGGCCCCTCGACCCGCGACTTCGCAAAGTCGGGACGACAGGATTTGAACCTGCGACCCCTTGACCCCCAGTCAAGTGCGCTACCAAGCTGCGCCACGTCCCGGTGCCCGTCGGCGGCGGGGTTTCCCGCGTCGGCGTGCAGGAGAACATTACCCCACTCCGGGGGGAGAGATCACGCGGCGGGGGGTGGGGGGCGGAGAATGGCGGGATGAGTGGTGATTCCCGAGGGGCTTCGCAGGGACGGGACCGTGACGCGGAGGGGCGGGCGCGGAACGCGCGGCCCCGGGACGGGCTGGGGCGGCCGCTGCCGCGCGGGGCCGCGGGGGTGCCGCGGCAGCCCGAGGGGGTGGTGCGGGGGGCCGCGGAGACCGTGCGGGAGGCGCAGCGGCTGCTGGACGCGGGGATGCCGTTCCACGCCCACGAGGTCTTCGAGGACGCGTGGAAGTCGGGGCCGGAGGGCGAGCGGGAGCTGTGGCAGGGGCTGGCGCAGCTGGCCGTGGGGCTGACGCACGCCGCCCGGGGGAACGCGACGGGCGGGGCGCGGCTGCTGCTGCGGGGCGCCGGGCGGGTCTCCGGGTACGCGGACGGGGGCGGGAAGACGTACGGGATCGACGTCGCCGGGCTCGTGCGGTGGGCCGGGGAGCTGGCCGGGCGGGTGGAGCGGGGGGCCGTCGAGGGGGCCGCCGCACCGGACGCCGCCGCCGAGGCGCCCCGGCTGGCGGGCGGCTAGCCGGTCAGCTCGTCCCTGAGGACGGCGGTGTGGCCGGTCCCGGGGTGCCGGGCGGCGGTGAGGAGGGTGACCGTGCCCCTCGCGGCGAGGGCGCGCAGGTCCTCCAGGGCCTCGGCCGCCCCGGAGGCGGCCAGCTCGGCCTCGTAGCGGCGGCGGAACCCGTCCTCGTCGCCCGCGCCGGGGCCGTGGTACCAGCGGCGGAGTTCCGTGGACGGGGTGAGGGCCTTGGGCCACGCGTCGACGCGGGCGTCGGCCTTGGCCAGGCCGCGCGGCCAGAGGCGGTCGACGAGGACCCGGGTCCCGTCGTCGGGGGACGGGGGTTCGTAGACGCGGCGGACGCGGACGTCGGGAGCGGTGGCGGGCATGGTCCCAGGGTGCGCGCGTCCGGCGCGCGTCACCCGTCGACGCGCAGGACGGGCAGGAGGACGGCGTCGACGAAGGCGCGGACGGAGGAGGCATCGGAGAAGCGGTCCTCCAGGAGCCGCTCGATGCGGAGCAGGCCCATGAAGCTGGGCGCGACGAACGGGATGGCGGGGTTGTCGGCGGCGACCTCGCCGCGCTCCACGGCGCGCTGGACGACCGCGTCGATGGCGGCGACCTCGGGGGCGATGACGGTCTCGCGCAGGGCGGTGCGCAGGTCGGGGTGCTGGAGGTACGCCTGGACGACGGCCTCCATGAGTTCGGTGTCGCGCTCGTGGCGGGCGGTGGCGAGGCGGGCGGCCTCGTGGAGGTCGCCGGCGAGGGTGCCGGTGTCGATGCCGGTGAAGACCGCGCAGCGGCGGGAGGCGAGGGCGGCGGTGACGAGCCGCGGCTTGGTGCCCCACTGCCGGTAGAGGGTGGCCTTGCCGCACTTGGTACGGGCCGCGACGCCCTCCATGGTCACCGCGTCGTAGCCGCCTTCGCGCAGGAGGCAGAGGACGGCCTCGTACAGCTCCGCCTCGCGCTCCGGCGTGATCCTGCTGCGGCGGGCGGCGGTGGCGGCCTGCGTGGACATGGGTTCCTCCCGGCGACCTCCGGGGTTCTCCGCGCGACCGGGAACCCCTTTTCTCTGCACATCCGAGAGTAGGGGGCGCACAATCGAGACGCAAACGTATCGATACGCTTGCGTCTCGATGGGATCGGATCTAGAGTTCCTCCGTTTGTTGCAGATTTGACCGACTTGACGGATGGGAAGTGCCGCGCCATGGCTACCCGGATACGCGGGACGGGCGGGCCGCGTCCCGCCCCCCGGGCGGAGGGCGGGCGGCCGCCCCTCCCGCGCGAGCTGCTGCTCGTCACCGGCCTCTTCCTCGTCTACAAGTTCGGCCGGCTCCTCGCCAACGGCCACGAGTCGAGCGCCTTCCGCAACGCCGACCTCGTGTGGGACGCCGAGCGGGCCCTCCACCTCCCCGGCGAGGGCGCGGTCCAGCAGCTGCTGCTGCACGGCGAGCCGCTGATCCGGGCCGCGAACACCTATTACGCGGCCGTGCACTTCCCGGCCACGATCGCCTTCCTCGCCTGGCTGTACTGGCGCCGCCCCGCCCACTACCTGTGGTCGCGGCGGGTCCTGGCGCTGGTCACCGGCGCGGCCCTCGCGCTGCACGTCCTGCTGCCGCTCGCGCCGCCCCGGATGCTCGCCGCCACCGGGCTGGTCGACACCGCGCGGGTCTACGGCCCGTCCGTGTACGGCGCCGTCCCCGAGACGGACTCGATGGCGAACCAGTTCGCCGCGATGCCGTCGCTGCACTTCGGCTGGGCGCTGATGGTCGCGATCGGCCTGATCGCCGCGACCCGTTCGCCGCTGCGGTGGTGGTGGCTGCTGCACCCGGCGGTGACGCTCCTCGTGATCGTCGGCACGGCCAACCACTACTGGCTCGACGCGATCGCCGCGGCGCTCCTGCTGGGCCTCGCGCTGCTCGTCGTACCGGCGCCCGCGCGGCCCGCGGCGCTCCCCGCCGAAGAGTCCGCCGCCGGAGCATCTCCCTCCGAAGAGCCCGCCGCCGAAGAGCCTCCCTCCGAAGAGTCCGCCGCCGGAGCGCCCGTCGCACCGCCCGCCGCCCGCTCCGGGGCCGTGCCGGCCGGGGCCCCGCGATGAGCGCCGGCACCGTGCTCGCGGTGCTCCTCTCGCTCGTCTCCGCCGCCGGGTACGCGCTCGCCGCCGTCGCCCAGGCGCGGCTCGCCGCCTCCTCCGCCGCCCCGCCGGGACGCGGGGCGCTGCGGGCGCTGCTCGCGCGCGGCCAGTGGTGGTGGGCCGTCGGCCTCAACGCCGCCGGGGCCCTCGCCCACGTGGCCGCCCTCCACTACGGGCCCCTGACGCTGGTGCAGCCGCTCGGCGCGCTGACGCTCGTGGCGGCGCTGCCGCTGGGCGCGTACACGGACCGGCGGCGGGTGACCCGCACCGAGTGGCGGGGCGCGCTGTGGACCCTGGCCGGCCTGGTCGGGCTCGTCGCGGTCACCGGGCCCGCCGCGCCCGGCGAGGCGCTGAGCCTGCGCGAGGCCCTGGCGGTCGCCGCGGTGACGGCGCTGCTGATCGCGGCGCTCGTCGGCGGCCGCCCCGGAGCCGGACGGCGGGGGGACGGCGCGGAGGGGGGCGTACGGGCCCGCGGGCTCGGGCACGCCACCGCCTCCGGGGTCGCCTCCGGCGTGGGCTCGGCGCTCACCCAGACCCTCACCGCCGCGCTGGCGCTCGGCCTGCCGGGGGGCCGGCCCGCCTGGTGGCAGACCGCCCTGCTGGCACTGCTGATCTCGGCCTTCGCGATGGGCGGGCTGCTCCTCTCGCAGACCGCCTACCGGGGCGGACTCGCCGCCCCGCTGGCGGTGGTGAACCTGTCGAACCCGGCCGCGGCCGCCGTCATCGGCGTGGCCCTGCTCGGCGAGACCTTCCGGGCGGGCGCCTGGGGCTGGCCGATCGCCGCGGCGGCGGCGCTGCTCGCGGCCCGGGGAGTCGTCCTCCTGACCACGGGAGGCTCCGCGGGCCCGGAGCCGGCCCGTACGGCGGAGCCCCTGGCGGGCCCGTCGCCGGATCCGTCGCAGGAGCCCGTACGCGTACCGGCGCCGGCCGCCCCCGCGGAGCCCGCCGGCGCGTCGCCCCTCGGCGGCCGCCCGGCGCCCGAGCCGGGGACGGCGAGCCTGGCCGGGGCGCTGGGCGGGGCGCTCGCCCCCGTACCGGAGGCGGAGCCCGCGCGCTGACCGCGGCCCCCACCCCCTCGGCGTCAGCCCCACACCCCCTTAGCGTCATCTTGACGAAAACCGGAATCCGGTTCTATCGTCATGGTGACGACAAGGGGGTTCTCTCATGGCCGACATCACCCGGCGGGCCGGCTGGCGCCACCTGCGCTCCGCGCCCACCGCCCACATCCGCCACCAGCGGCGCGGCCGTCTCGCGCACGACGGCGCCGGGCTCAGCTTCTGGTTCCGGCCGCTGGGCGCCGCGCTCTCCGAGGTGCCGGTGGACGACCGGGAGCTCGCGATGGCGTTCCACGCCCGCACCGCGGACTTCCAGGACGTGAGCGTGCAGTCCTCCGTCACGTACCGGATCGGGGACCCCGCCACCGCCGCCGCCCGGCTCGACTTCTCCATCGACCCGGACACCGGCGTCTGGCGCGGCACCCCGCTGGAGCAGATCGCGACCCTGCTGACCGAGACCGCCCAGCAGCACGCCCTCGACGTGCTGGCCCGCACCCCGCTCGCGCAGGCGCTGATGGACGGGGTGGCGGCGGTGCGGGAGCGGATCACCGACGGGCTCGCCGGGGAGCCGCGGCTGCCGGCGACCGGGATCGAGGTGGTCGCCGTCCGCGTGGTCGCGATCCGCCCCGAGCCCGAGGTCGAGCGGGCGCTGCGGACCCCCGCCCGCGAGCAGATCCAGCAGGAGGCCGACCGGGCCACCTACGAGCGCCGCGCCGTCGCCGTCGAGCGCGAGCGGGCGATCGCCGAGAACGAGCTCGCCAGCAAGATCGAGCTGGCGCGGCAGGAGGAACGGCTCGTCGAGCAGCGCGGCACCAACGCGCGGCGCGAGGCGGAGGAGTCCGCCGCGGCCGACGCGGTACGGGCGGAGGCCGAGGCCGTACGGAAGGTGCGCCTCGCGCGGGCCGAGGCGGAGGCGGCGCGCGAGGTCGGCGCGGCCAGGGCCGAGGCGCAGACGGCCTGGCTCCGGGCGCACGCGACCGCCGACCCGGCCGTCCTGCACGCCCTGGCCCTCACCCGGGCCGCCGAGCAGCTGCCCCGGATCGAGCACCTCACCCTCTCCCCCGACGTCCTGACCGGCCTCCTCGCCAAGCTGGGCGACGGCGGCAGCGGCGGCGGAGCGGGCGCGTGAGCCTCGCGCCGCGGGCGGTCCTCGTGCACCGCAGGACGGAGTACGAGGAGCTGCTCGCCCGGCACGGGACGCACGGGCAGGCCGCGTTCCTCCTCGGCGCGCGCGGGCGCTCCATCGACGAGGTCCGGCTGCGGCACGAGCGGGCGCGGCGGGCGCTGACGGCCGTCGCCGGGGCCGTCCCGCTGACCTGGCGGCAGACCACGGTGGAACGCGCCGACCTGGACCGGTTCCTCTTCGGGCCGGAGGACGTGGTCGTGGTGGTCGGCCAGGACGGGCTGGTCGCCAACACCGCCAAGTACCTCGCCGGACAGCCCGTCGTCGGCATCGACGCCGACCCGGGCCGCAACCCGGGCGTGCTCGTCCGGCACCGGCCCTCCGACGCCCGGCGGCTGCTGCCGTACGCGGCCGGGCCGGGGGTCGCGGCCGACGAGCTGACCATGGTCGCGGCGGCCACGGACGACGGCCGGCGGCTGCTCGCGCTCAACGAGATCTACGTGGGTCCGCCCGGTCACCAGACCGCCCGCTACACCCTCGACACGGAGGGCGCGGGGGAGACGGCGCCCGAGGCGCAGGCGTCCTCGGGGGTGCTGGCCGGGACCGGCACCGGGGCCACCGGCTGGCTCCGTTCGCTCTGGCAGCAGCGGTCCAGCGCGCTCGCCCTGCCCGCGCCGGCCGAGCCGGGCCTCGCCTGGTTCGTCCGCGAGGCGTGGCCGTCCCCGACGACCGGGACCAGCCGGGTCGAAGGGCTCCTCGGGCCCGCGCAGGGCCTCCGCCTCACCGTCGAGTCGGACCGTCTGGTCGCCTTCGGCGACGGCGTCGAGTCGGACGTCCTCGACCTGACGTGGGGCCAGACCGTCCGCCTCACCGTCGCCGACACCCGCCTCCGCCTGGTGTCCTGACCGGCTCCGGGTCGACGCCCGACCGACGCCCGACCCGCGTCCGACCGGCGCCCGACCCATGTCCAACCGACTTCGGACCGGCTTCGGACCGGCTTCGGGCCGACGCCCGACTGACTCCGGGGCGACTCCGGGGCGCGGGCCGGCGGTGGCCGGGCGGCCGGGCCCGGCGGGGCGCCCGTCCGGCGGGAGAACCACCGCCAGTCCAGTTTCGACGCTTATCAGAGAGTTACCCGTTATGTGCTACAACTCCCTTCGCCCGCGCGGCCGGTGACCGTGCCGACGACCGGCGCCCGGTCACGGCACGGTCCGGCCCTCCCGGTCCGGCCCCCTCGGTCCGCCCCCCGCAGAGCGAGGCGCGCGAGCGCGGGCCCGGCGTCGAGGCCCTCACACCCCGCCGGGTCCCCTCCGAATCCCCGCCGAATCCCGCCGAATCCCGGCCGACCCCCGCCGACCCCCGGCCGGATCCGGGGCTGCCCCAGCCGTCACCAGCCCGCCTCCCCCGCCCCCCGAAGGCCCCCTCCCTCAGGCGCGCTCCCCCCTCCAGGGCCCCTCCCCCAAGGGTCCCCCTCCCCACCCCCGAGGGGTGACAAGGGTTTTCCCCGTATCGCGTTCACCTCCCCGTTCCCTACTGTCCTCCGCACCGGCGGATAACATCCCCCGCATCGCACCTGACAGGTGCATGCGGGGAGACCACCACCGGTGACGGCCTTGACCCGGGCCGTCGGCGCCGGTGGCGGCGCACGGGCCCCCCAGCCCAGGAACCACGGACGCGACCCCACTTCGCCCCGCGACTTCCGCGCCGCCGCCACTGCTCCGCACCTACGTCGTACTCGAAAGGGCCACCCACTTTGAACGGTTCCAGGCGGAGAGTCATATCCGTGGTCGCCACCGCCGCGATCATCGGTGCCACTGCCACCACCACCGGGGCGTTCGCCGCCGCCCCGGCCGCTCCCACCCCGAAGCCGGCCCCGGCTTCGCAGGCGATGCGGGCGCTCCCCAGCGCCCCCGTCGAGAAGGTCATCGTCACCTACAAGAGCCAGGCCGCCGAGGCCGGCTCCAACACGGCCGCGAAGACCGACGCCGCCGAGAAGGCCGCGAAGACGGGCGAGGAGCTCGCCTTCGAGCGCCGCCTCGCCGGCGGCGCCGCCCTGGTCGACCTGGGCGACTCTGCCACCGCGCAGGACGTGAACGAGGTCATGGCCGCCTTCCGTGCCGACCCGTCCGTCGCCGCGGTCGAGCCGGACATCCGTGCCTACGCGATGGCCGTCACGCCCAACGACACCGACTACGCCAAGCAGTGGGACCTCTTCGAGGCCACCGGCGGCATGAACGTGCCCGGCGCCTGGGACAAGACGACCGGCTCCGGCGTCACCGTCGCCGTGATCGACACCGGCTACGCCGCCCACAGCGACCTGGCCGCCAACACCGTCGCCGGGTACGACTTCATCTCCACCTCCTCCGACGCCCGCGACGGCAACGGCCGCGACGCGGACGCCAAGGACGAGGGCGACTGGAACGCCACCGACGGCGAGTGCGGCACCGGCTCCCGGGCGTCGAACTCCTCCTGGCACGGCACCCACGTGGCCGGCACCATCGGCGCCGTCACGAACAACACCAAGGGCATCGCGGGCATCGCCTACGGCTCGAAGGTCCAGCACGTCCGGGTGCTCGGCAAGTGCGGCGGCTCGTCCTCCGACATCGCCGACGCGATCACCTGGGCCTCCGGCGGCACCGTCCCGGGCGTCCCGGCCAACGCGACCCCGGCGAAGGTCATCAACCTGAGCCTCGGCGGCGCCAGCTCCACCTGCCCGAGCGTCTACCAGACCGCGATCAACGGCGCCGTCTCGCGCGGCACCACCGTCGTCGTCGCCGCGGGCAACAGCAACGCCAACACCTCCGGCTTCACGCCCGCGAACTGCTCGAACGTCATCACCGTGGCGTCGACCAGCCGCGAGGGCAACCGGTCGTACTACTCCAACTACGGCACCCTCGTCGACGTCTCGGCCCCCGGTGGCGAGACCCGCCGCGCCACCGACACGCCCGGCACCGTCACCACCCCCGAGAACGGCATCTACTCCACGCTGAACTCGGGCACGACGACCCAGTCGACCGAGAACTACAAGCCCTACCAGGGCACCTCCATGGCCGCGCCGCACATCGCCGGCCTCGCCGCCCTCCTGAAGTCGGCCAAGAGCACGCTCACCCCGGCCGAGATCGAGTCGGCGATCAAGACCAACGCCCGCCCGCTGCCCGGCACCTGCTCCGGCGGCTGCGGCACCGGCATCGCCGACGCGACCAAGACCGTGAACGCGGTCACCGGCACCACCCAGCCCGGCACCGTCTTCACCAACGCCGACAACGTCACGATCTCCGACAACACCACCGTGTCGTCCTCGATCGCCGTCACCGGCCGCACCGGCAACGCCCCCGCCGCCCTCAAGGTCGGCGTGGACATCAAGCACACCTGGCGCGGGGACCTGGTCATCGACCTGGTCGCCCCCGACGGCACGGTGCGCAACCTGAAGGCGTCCTCCTCCTCGGACAGCGCCGACAACGTCCTCGCGACGTACACGGTCGACGCCTCCAGCGAGGTCGCCAACGGCACCTGGAAGCTCCAGGTCCGCGATGTGGCCACGGGTGACACCGGCTACATCGACTCGTGGAGCCTCACCTTCTGAGCCTTCGCTCCACCCGCGTGACACCACCCCCCACACCAGCATCACCGCTGGTCAGCGACGCCCTCGTGGTCTACACCACGGGGGCGTCGCGCTCATCCGGAAGAAGGCCGTGCCCGGAACCCGCTGTCCGCATGCCGGACACCACCCCTGGACGGGGCCGGTCGGCTCCGTATCCTCTGCGCAGGGCTCATGGGCGGGGCCCACGGGCGGAGGTGACGACCAGGTGACGACGGTTCCGCACGGCCCCCTGCCCGCACGCGTCCCCGGCACCCCCGGGCCCCCGGCACCGGTGGGCCGCGAGGAGCTGCTGGCCCGTCTGGAGACGGTCCTCCACGCCCGCGGCCGGGCCCTGCTCACGGGGCCCGCCGGCGTCGGCAAGACCGAGGTCGCGCTGGCCGCCGCCGCCCGGGCCGAGGCCCGCGGCGAGACCGTGCTGTGGCTCGCCGCCCTCCCCGCCGACCGCGCGATACCCGGCGCCGCCGCGGCCGCCCTGGTGGCGTCGGTGGCCTCGACGGCCGCCCGGCCGGGCCCGCGCCCCGAACCGGTCCCCGCCGGGGAGGACGGACCGCCCGGCACCCCCGGCCCCGGCGCCCCGGGCGAGCCGCCCTCCGGGGTCTTCGCCGCGGGCCTCTTCGACGACCTGCCGGGACCGCAGCGCACCGCCGTCGCCATGCTCTGCCGCGAGGCGCCCATCCAGCAGGGCGGCTGGGACCCGATCGCGCTGCGCCTGGGCATCGCGCGGATCCTGCGGGCGCTGACCTCCCGGGGGCCGGTGCTGCTCGTCGTCGACGGCGCCGAGTTCCTCGACCCCGACAGCACCGACCTGCTCCGCTTCGCCCTCCACCTCGCCCCGCCGTCGCTGCGGGTGATCGCGGTCGAGACCCCGGAGCCGTACGGGGACGCCCACCCCGCCGGCGGGCCGCGGACCGGCACCGGCGCGTCCGGCCGGCCGCACCCGGGGCACGCGGCGCACTCCGCGCACCTGTGGGTGCCGTCCGAGGCCGATCTGCTCCTCGTGCCGCCGCTCCAGGCCGACGAGATCGCCGAACTCCTCATCCACCACCGGCTGCCGTCCCGGATGGCCGGCCGCATCCACCGCGCCAGCGGCGGCAATCCGCGGCTCGCGCTCGCCGTCGGCCGCTCCCTCGCCGACGCCCGCACGCCGGTGCACCACGCCGAGGCGCTGACGCTCTCCGGGCGCGCCCGGGACCTCGCCCGGCAGTTGCTCGGCACCGCTCCCCCGCCGGTCCGGGCCACCCTGCTGCTCGCGGCGCTGGCGCTGCGCCCCTCGGCGACGCTGGTGCGCCGGGCCGGGCGGCCCAACGCGGAGGCGGACCTCGCGGCGGCCGAGCGGGCCGGCCTGGTGTCGCTCGCCGAGGACGGTTCGCTCGCCTTCACCGCCGGGCTGCTGCCGTCCACGCTGGTGCACGACGCCTGCTGGGCGGAGCGCAGCGCCGGGCACGCGGCGCTCGCGGAGGTCGTGGACGACCCCGTGGAGGCGGTACGGCACCGGGCGCTGGCCACCGACCGGCCGGACGAGGAGCTGGCCGCCGAGGTGGCGGCCGCGGCGGAGACCGCCCGGCGGCGCGGCAACAACGCGCTCGCCGCCGAACTGGCCCTGCTGGCCGCCGAGTCGACGCCCGGCCGGGACGGGGACCGGCGGATCGCCCGGCTGGTGGACGCGGCCGAGGAGGCGGCCCGGGCGGCCCGGGCCGACCTGGCGATGCGGGCCGCCACGGACCTGCTCGCCCGGGACGCGTCCCCCGCCGACCGGGTGCGGGCCCGCCTCGCCGTCCTCGACACCGCCGGGCAGGGCCTGACCGACCTCGACGACATGTACGTGCACGCCATGGAGGACTCAGAGGGCGCGACCGCGCTCCGGGCCGCCGTACAGCTCCGGCTGGCCGTCAAGTACGTGCTGGCGGACGGCGATCCGGAGCGGTCCCGGACGGCGGCGATGGAGTCCGCCGCGCTCGCCGCGTCGGTGGGCGACCGGCGCACCGCCGCGCAGGCGCTGACCGTGCAGGCGCGCATGGAGCGGGCGCTGGGCTCGCCGGACGCGGAAGCGGTCCTGGCGCGGGCCCGGGAGCTGGAGCTGGCGGAGCGGCCGCTCGGCATCCGCAACGCCGCCCAGATCCTGACGATCCGTCACGCCCTGTTCGACGACCGGCTGACCGACGCCCGGGACGACCTGAACGCGCTGCTGCCGCTGGTGCAGCGGCGCGGTTCGGTCGAGGACGCCATCGAACTGTTCCGCACGCTCGCCGAGATCGAGTCGCGGATCGGCGCGTGCGCGGCGGCGCTGGCGCACGCCGGGCAGTCGCTGGCGCTCACCCTGGAGGCCGGACTCTCGCCGGGGCCCGCCTGGTACGCGCTGGCGCTGGCCGAGACCGCGGGCGGCAGTCTGGGCCGGGCGGCGAGCTACGCGCGACGGAGCGTGCAGGCGTCGGAGGAGGAGGGCGACCGGGTCTTCCTGTCGCGCAGCCGGTACGCCCTGGGGCGGGTCCAGCTGATCAACGGCGACGTGGCGGCGGCCCTGGAGACGCTGCGCCGGGTGGAGGCGGACGAGCGGGCGCAGTCGACGGTCGACCCGTCGATGCTGCGCTGGCACGAGGAGCTGGCGGAGGCGCTGCTCGCCCACGACGCGGTGGAGGAGGCCCTCGCGCTGCTCGCGGAGGTGCGGCCGGTGGCCGAACGGCTGGGCCGTTCCACGGTGTTGCTGGGGTGTGACCGGGCGCGGGCGCTGTGTCTGGCGGCGGAGGGGCGGACGGACGAGGCGGCGGAGCTGCTGACCCGGACGGCCGGCCGGTTCGCGGAGGCGGGGCTGCCGCTGGAGCAGGGGCGGGCGCTGATGGCGCTGGCCCGGGTGGAGCGCAAGCGGCGGCGGCGTTCGGCCGCGCAGGCGGCGCTGCACGGGGCGGCGACGGTCTTCGAGCGGGCGGGGGCGGCGCCGTGGCTGGCGCTGGCCACGGAGGCGCCGGCCGGTGAGCTGCCGGGCGCGGCGTCCGGCGGCGAGGAGGCGCCGTCGGCGCTGGCGTCCCTGACGGAGGCGGAGCTGCGGCTGGCGCGGCTGGTGGGGCAGGGCGCCTCGAACCAGGAGGCGGCGGCGAAGCTGTTCCTGAGCGTGAAGACGGTGGAGGCCCGGCTGACCCGGATCTACCAGAAGCTGGACGTGCGCTCCCGCGCCCAGTTGGCGACGGCGCTCCGCCCCTGAACCGGGGCGGAGCGGCGCCGGGGGCGCCCCCCCCCGCGGGCCCCCGCACCCCCCCCACCCGCGTCCGCCAGTGCTTGCCCGCCAACTCCGTGTCCTGATCCGCGACATGGTGAAGGTAGGCGAGTGCCGACGGT
>NZ_JBEZUZ010000021.1:0-86193 GCF_040636735.1 Streptomyces sp. NPDC035033
CGAGGACGGGTCCGTGCCCGAGTCCGCCGGGTCCGAGACGGCGGCCTCGTACATCGGCCAGGGCAGGATCACCATGAACGCGCTCAACATGGCCTGGCCTGCACGTAGCCGAAGCCGGTGGCGAGGAGGGCCTGGTCGAAGGGGGGCGCGGTGCGGACGGCGAGGCGCCGGTCGCCCAGGTGGGCGCCGCCGCCGAGGACGGCCCGGTAGGTCTCGCCGCGCATCGGGGCCTCGACCACGCCGACGACGGTCTCGCCGTCGCGCTCGGCGGCGATGGAGACCGCCCAGGACGGGAGGCCGTAGAGGTAGTTCACGGTGCCGTCGAGGGGGTCGATGACCCAGCGGACGCCGCTGGTGCCGGGGGCGGACGCGCCCTCCTCGCCGAGGAGCCCGTCGTGGGGGCGGTGCTCGGCCAGGAAGCCGGTGATCAGCTTCTCGGCGGCGATGTCCATCTCGGTGACGACGTCGATGGCGCTGCTCTTGGTGGCGGCGACGGCCAGGTCGTCGGGCCGGCCGTCGCGCAGCAGGGCGCCGGCCCGTCGGGCGGCCTCCAGGGCCAGGTCGAGCAGCTCGGCGAGCAGGGGGTCGGGATCAGCGGTCATGGCGGGGCTCCTCAGGCGTACGGGCTGTCGGCGCCGGCGGCCGCGGGGCGCTCGGCGCGGGCCGGGCAGCAGCCGATCGGGCAGAGGTCGTGGGAGGGGCCGAGGGCGCCCAGCGCGCACCGCTCCACGCGCGTGCCGCGCTCGGCGGCGGCCCGCTCCAGGACCAGGTCGCGGACGGCGGCGGCGAAGCGCGGGTCGGCGCCGACGGTGGCGGAGCGGCGGACCGGGAGGCCCAGCTCGGCGGCCTTGGCGGTGGCCTCGGTGTCGAGGTCGTAGAGGACCTCCATGTGGTCGGAGACGAAGCCGATGGGCACCATGACGGCGGCGGGCGCGCCGGCGGCGTGCAGCTCCTCCAGGTGGTCGCAGATGTCCGGCTCCAGCCACGGGACGTGCGGGGCGCCGCTGCGGGACTGGTAGACGAGCTTCCAGGGGTGGTCGACGCCGGTCTTCTCGCGGACGGCGTCGGCGACGGTCCGGGCCACGTCGAGGTGCTGGCGGACGTAGGCGCCGCCGGGGCCGTGGTCGCCGACGGGCCCCGAGGAGTCGGCGGCGGAGTCCGGGATGGAGTGGGTGGTGAAGGCGAGGTGGGCGCCGGCCCGGACGGAGTCGTCGAGCTCGGCGAGGGCGGCGAGGACGCCCTCCACCACGGGCTCCACGAAGCCGGGGTGGTTGAAGTAGTGGCGCAGCTTGTCGACCCGGGGCAGCGGCAGGCCCTCGGACTCCAGGGCGGCGAGCGCGTCCGCCAGGTTCTCGCGGTACTGCCGGCAGCCGGAGTAGGAGGCGTAGGCGCTGGTGGTGAGGACGGCGATGTGGCGGCGGCCGTCGTGGACCATCTCGCGGAGGGTGTCGGTGAGGTACGGGGCCCAGTTCCGGTTGCCCCAGTAGACCGGCAGGTCGAGGCCCGCCTCGGCGAAGTCGGTGCGCAGGGCGTCGAGCAGCGCGCGGTTCTGGCCGTTGATCGGGCTGACGCCGCCGAAGAGGAAGTAGTGCCGGCCCACTTCCTTGAGCCGTTCCTTGGGGATGCCGCGGCCGCGCGTCACGTTCTCCAGGAACGGGACGACGTCGTCCGGGCCCTCGGGGCCGCCGAAGGAGAGCAGCAGCAGGGCGTCGTACGGGGCGGGATCGTGCTGATCGGACATGGGACCGATCCTCCCACCCGCCGCCCGGGGAGCGGGGCGCGGCCCGTCCGGAAAACGGGGGTGACCCCAGGGCTTCGAACCCTTAGGCTTTAGCTGTTAATTACACGTGTTGACCGCGTCGCGTCCTGACCCGTGCCGACCGCCCCGCGCGGGGCGGCACGCCGCGCCGCAGAGCCGGAGAACCCCTTGCCCAGTCCCTACCGCGCGATCTTCTCCGCGCCCGGTACCACCTCGTTCTCCGTGGCCGGTTTCCTCGGCCGGATGCCGCTGTCCATGATGGGCATCGGCATCGTGACGATGATCTCCCAGGTCACCGGGAGGTACGGGCTGGCCGGCGCCCTCTCGGCGACCCTGGCGATGTCCGCCGCCGTGCTCGGCCCCCAGGTCTCCCGCCTCGTCGACCGGTACGGGCAGCGCCGGGTGCTCCGCCCGGTCACCCTGGTCTCGCTGGTCGCCGCCGCCGGCCTGCTGCTCTGCGTGCAGCAGGGGGCGCCGGACTGGACGCTCTTCGCCTTCACGGCCGTGATCGGCGTGGTGCCGAGCGTCGGGGCCATGACCAGGGCCCGCTGGGCGGGCATCTACCGGGGCGACGCGCGCTCGCTGCACACCGCGTACTCGTGGGAGTCGATCGTCGACGAGGTGTGCTTCATCTTCGGCCCGATCATCTCCATCGGCCTGTCGACCACCTGGTTCCCGGAGGCCGGCCCGCTGCTCGCCGGCGTCTTCCTGGCGATCGGCGTCTTCTGGCTGACCGCCCAGCGGGACACCGAGCCGGAGCCGCACCCGCAGCCGGCCGTCAAGGGCGGTTCGGCGCTCCGCTCCCCCGGCCTCCAGGTCCTCGCGCTGGCCTTCGTGGCCACCGGCGCGATCTTCGGCTCGGTGGACGTGGTGACCGTCGCCTTCGCCGAGGAGCGCGGCCAGAAGGCCGCCGCCAGCCTGGTCCTCGCCGTCTACGCGCTGGGCTCCTGCCTGGCCGGCGCGGTCTTCGGACTGCTCCACCTCAAGGGCGAGCCGTCCCGCCGGTGGCTCCTGGGCATCTGCGCGATGGCCGTGAGTATGATCCCCCTCCTACTGGCCGGGAACCTGCCGTTGCTGGCCGTGGCGCTCTTTGTCGCGGGCCTCTCCATCGCGCCGACGATGGTGACCACGATGGCCCTCGTCGAGAAGCACGTACCGCACACCCAGCTGACCGAGGGCATGACCTGGACGGGCACCGGCCTCGCGGTCGGCGTGGCGCTGGGCTCCTCGGCCGCCGGCTGGGTGGTCGACGCCTCGGGGGCGGAGTCGGCGTACGTGGTGCCCGTCGTCTCGGGCGCGCTCGCGGTCGTGGTGGGCCTCCTCGGCCACCGCCGGCTGCGCAGGCCGGTGCCGAACCGGGAGGGGCGAGATGGGCACGAGGACAGCGGGACCGGCGCGGCCGGCGAACGCCGGGAGGGCGGGCGGACCGTGGCGTAACTGGGCGGGGAACGTGACCTCCCGCCCGGCGCGGGAGGTGAGCCCCGCCTCGGCCGAGGAGCTGGCCGCCGAGATCCGCCGGGCCGCCGAGGACGGGCTGCGGGTGAAGACGGTCGGCACCGGCCACTCCTTCACCTCGATCGCGGCCACCGACGGCGTGCTGGTCCGCCCGGACCTGCTCACCGGGATCCGGCGGATCGACCGCGGGGCGATGACGGTGACGGTGGAGTCGGGCACCCCGCTGAAGCGGCTCAACGTGGCGCTGGCCCGGGAGGGCCTGTCGCTCACGAACATGGGCGACATCATGGAGCAGACCGCCGCCGGGGCCGTCTCGACCGGCACCCACGGCACCGGCCGCGACTCCGCCTCCCTCGCGGCCCAGATCCGCGCCCTGGAGCTGGTGACGGCCGACGGGCGGCTGATGACGTGCTCGGAGAAGGAGCGGCCGGAGGTCTTCGCGGCCGCGCGGATCGGCCTGGGGGCGCTCGGCGTGGTCACCGCGATCACCTTCGCCGTCGAGCCGGTCTTCCTGCTCACCGCGCGCGAGGAGCCGATGCGCTTCGACCGGGTGATCGCCGACTTCGACGAGCTGCACGCCGAGAACGAGCACTTCGAGTTCTACTGGTTCCCCCACACGGACAACTGCAACACCAAGCGCAACAACCGCAGCGCGGGTCCCGCCGCCCCGCTGTCGCGCCTCGGCGGCTGGTTCGAGGACGAGTTCCTGTCCAACGGGGTCTTCCGGGCGGCCTGCTCGCTCGGCCGCGCGGTGCCGCCGGCCGTCCCGGCGATCGCCCGGATCTCCAGCCGCGCGCTGTCCGCCCGTACGTACACCGACATCCCGTACAAGGTCTTCACCTCGCCGCGCCGGGTCCGCTTCCTGGAGATGGAGTACGCGCTGCCGCGGGAGGCCGCGACGACGGCGCTGCGCGAGCTGAAGGCGATGGTGGAGGGCTCGCCGCTGAAGGTGAGCTTCCCGGTGGAGGTGCGGACCGCGCCCGCCGACGACATCACGCTCTCCACGGCCTCCGGCCGGGAGACGGTCTACATCGCCGTGCACCTCTACAAGGGGACGCCCCACCGCGGGTACTTCACCGCGGTGGAGCGCATCATGACCGCCCACGGCGGCCGGCCGCACTGGGGCAAGGTGCACACCCGGGACGCCTCCCAGCTGGCGGCGGCCTACCCGCGGTTCGCCGAGTTCACGGCCCTGCGCGACCGGCTCGACCCGGACCGCCGCTTCGCCAACGACTACCTGCGCCGGGTGCTGGGCGACTGACGGCGGCTCATCCGGCCGTGTCGCCGGACGGGGCCGCGGGGGCCGCGGGGGCCTCCGGGGGGACCGGGGCGGTGGTCGGGGCCTCGGTGGGCGCGGAGGGCGTCCCGGCCTCCGTGGGGTCCGCCGTCGGTTCGGCGGGCTCCTGGGTCGCCGGGTCCGTGCCGGCGCCGGGGGAGCCGGTCGGGTCCGGGGCCGGCGCGGTGGTGGCGCCGCCGTCCGGCGTCGCGTCCCCGGTCTCCGGGGTGGTTCCGGGGGACGGCGTGCCGGTGCCGGCGTCCCGCCCGGGCTCCTGGCCTTCGCCCGGGTCGGCGGAGCCGGCCGGGGCGGGGGCCTGCGGCTCCGGGGTCCGCTCCTGCCGCTCGGGGGCGTCCTGCTGCCCGCCGCCGCGGACCACGGAGCCGAAGGTGGTGGTGCCCTTGGTGCCGCTGAAGTCCTCGCCGGAGACCAGCTCGTAGGCGGTGATGCCGCCCATGGTGACGCCGAAGACGAGGGCGGCGGCCAGCACCGGGCGCCTCCAGCCGCGCAGCCGGGTGCCGTGGGTGGTGGCCGCGCCGAACTCCCCGTCGTACGGGAACGGCGCCGCGGCCTCCGGGACGGTGCCGAGCATCAGCGTGCGGCGGTCGTCCGCCGGGGCCGGGGCCGGGACCTGACGCGCCCTCGGCCGGGCGGCGGCGGTCGCGTCCCGCACCTGCTCGCCGGTGCGCTTGAGGAGCTGCTGGAAGAGCGGGCCGCCGCAGGTGGCGATGACGCTGATCACACCGGCGCCGAGGATCGTCCCGTAGACGCCCAGGGTGGAGGCGAGTTTGGCGGCGATGACGGCGGCGAGGGCGCTGCCCGCGACCTGAGGCACGCTCAGGTCGATCTTCCGCTTCTCCTCGCTCCCCGGTTCCGGAGCGCCGCTCCCGGGACCCGGGGTCCGTATCTCCGGTTCGCCGGTGTCGGTCGGCTGCCTGTGACGCATCTCCACCCTCTGCCTGCTCATCTGTTCCACCGTGCACCCAGAAGGGACAAATGAGCGAAGTGAATAGTTCCGTTTCAGGGGGTTCTGTGAAGAGTGCCACGCGGGAGGAATAGCGACGGGGGCCCAACTCCCGCACGCCCCGACAAGTTGGGCGGCGTGCCGGTCCACCCGAGTGGCCCGAATGGAGTACATTGACGAACCCTGGGTCCGGACGCCCCCTGGGCGCCCTGGGAACGGAACAGCTACACAGTGTGACGACCAGTCACTCCGGGTAGTGAACAGGTAACCGTGCCATAACGGCGGGCCAGGGTCCATGCCCGACACGCCGGGCAACTCGGCAAGGTAGTGGCAGGCTGCACCCGGGCAGGCCACACTCGACTAGCGGAAGCAGCGACGCACGTGACGTCGGCAGGCACCACCCGGGAGGTCCCCATGCCCGAACTGCGTGTCGTGGCCGTCTCCAACGACGGCACACGACTGGTGCTCAAGGCTGCCGACAGCACGGAGTACACGCTTCCGATCGACGAGCGGCTGCGGGCCGCCGTGCGCAACGACCGCGCGCGCCTCGGTCAGATCGAGATCGAGGTCGAGAGCCACCTCCGCCCCCGTGACATCCAGGCGCGGATACGAGCCGGTGCCTCCGCGGAGGAGGTCGCCCAGCTCGCCGGCATCCCCGTCGACCGCGTCCGCCGCTTCGAGGGCCCGGTGCTCGCCGAGCGCGCCTTCATGGCCGAGCGCGCCCGCAAGACCCCGGTGCGCCGCCCCGGCGAGAACAGCGGACCGCAGCTCGGCGAGGCGGTGCAGGAGCGGCTGCTGCTGCGCGGCGCCGAGAAGGACACCGTGCAGTGGGACTCCTGGCGGCGCGACGACGGCACCTGGGAGGTGCTGCTCGTCTACCGCGTCGCCGGCGAGGTGCACACCGCCAGCTGGACCTACGACCCGCCGCGCCGGCTCGTCCAGGCCGTGGACGACGAGGCGCGGGCGCTGATCGGCGAGACCGACGACACCCTCGCCGCCGCGCCGGAGCCCAGCTTCCCCTTCGTGCCGAGGATCGCCCGGCTGCCCCGGGACCGGCCGCTGGACCGCGCCCTGGACCGGCAGCTCGACCGGATCGCGCCGGCTCCCCCGGCCGAGCCCGAGGAGGAGCGGGACTCGCTCACCAGCCTCCTGGAGGCGGTGCCGAGCTTCCGCGGCGACCTGGTGGTCCCCGAGCAGCCCGACACCGAACCGTCCGACGAGGTCGAGGCGGAGGAGCCGCCGGCCCCCGCCGCCTCCGCCGGGGCGGGCGCGGCCTACGCCGACGTCCTCATGCCCCGCTCCGTCTCCGGCCACCGCGACCGGCTGCACGGCGCCACCGACCGGCAGGCGGAGGCCGACGGCGTCCGCCCCGGCCGCCGCGCGGCCGTCCCCAGCTGGGACGAGATCGTCTTCGGGACGCGCCGGAAGAAGCAGGAGTAGCGCCGGCGCGCCGGTGCGGGGGCCGCGCCGGTGCGGCCCCCTCCCGCGCCTACCGCGGGTCCGGCCCCGTGGCCACCGGGCGGGACGGGTCCGCGGACCACTCCGACCAGGAGCCCGCGTAGAGGGCCGCCGGGATGCCGGCGAGCTCCAGGGCCAGCACCTCGTGGGCGCCGGAGACGCCCGAGCCGCAGTAGACGCCGACCTCGGCCGCCTCCGTCGCGCCCAGCGCGGCGAAGCGGTCCCGCAGCGCGTCGGCGGCGAGGAAGAGGCCGTCGTCCGTCACGTTCCGGGTCGTCGGGGCCGAGCGGGCGCCCGGGATGTGGCCGCCGACCCGGTCGATGGGCTCCACGTCGCCCCGGTAGCGCTCGGCGGCCCGCGCGTCGAGCAGCAGCCCCGAGCGGGCCAGCGCCGCCGCCCCGTCGGCGTCGAGCAGCCGCAGCCCGCCCGGCTTCGGCGTGAAGTCGCCGGCCGGCGGCTCCGGCACCTCCGTGGACAGCTCCCCCGGCCAGGCCGCGAGACCGCCGTCGAGCACCCGCACGTCCGGGTGGCCCGTCCAGCGCAGCAGCCACCAGGCCCGGGCGGCGCCCCAGCCGAGCCCGCCGTCGTAGACCACCACGGGGCGGTCGGCGCGGACCCCCGCCCGGCGCATCGCCGCGCCGAAGACCTCGGGGTCGGGCAGCGGGTGCCGGCCGCCCTCTCCGGGCGGTCCGGCCAGTTCGGTGTCGAGGTCCACGTAGACGGCTCCGGGCAGGTGCCCGGCCTCGTACGCGGGCCGCCCGGGCGGCCCGCCGAGGGTCCAGCGCACGTCCAGGAGGACCGGCGGCCGGTCCCCCGCCGACTCGCTGGCGAGTTCGCTTGCGGAGATGATGGGCTTCATGGGGCCATCCTCGCGCAGCCGTGCCCGCGCGGGGGACGGACCCGGCGTCCTCCCGAAGGATCGCGCCAGGCAGGGCGCGTCCGGGGCGCGCCGTGCGCGGCCCGGCGGGAAGCCGCCGGGGGCGCGGCACGGCCACGACCAGGCCGAGGAGAGAGTGGCGATGACCGAGGCGGCCCGACGCAGCCCGGGGACACCCTGCTGGGTGAGTCTGATGGTGCACGGGATCGACGCGACCCTGGACTTCTACCGGGCGCTCTTCGGCTGGGAGTTCGTCCCCGGACCGCAGCAGCTCGGCCCGTACGTGCGCGCCCTGCTGGGCGGCCGGGAGGTGGCGGGCATCGGGCAGATGCCCCCGGACCGGCACCTGCACATCGCCTGGACCACCTATCTGGCCACGCCCGACGCCGACGAGACCGCGGAGTCCGTCCGCTTCTGCGGCGGGACGGTGGCCGTGGGGCCGCTGGACGCCGCCGAGGCGGGCCGGCTCGCCATCTGCGCCGACCCCGCCGGCGCCGTCTTCGGCGTCTGGCAGGCGGAGGCCCACCACGGCACCGCGGTCGCCGGACCGGCCGGGACCCCGGTGTGGAACGAGCTGCTCACGTACGAGACGGCCACGGTCGGCAAGTTCTACCGGTCGGTCTTCGGCTTCGAGGTCGAGCCGGTGGTCTCGGCCGACTTCGACTACGCCACCCTCCACGTGGACGGACGCCCGGTCGCCTCGCTGCACGGGGTCGGCGACGCGCTGCCCCGGGACCGGGGCCCGCACTGGATGACGTACTTCGAGGTCGACGACGCGGACGCGGCGGCCCGGCTGGTGACGGAGCTGGGCGGCACGGTGCTGCGGCCGCCCCGGGACGGCACGGCGGGGCGGCTCGTCCTGGTCGCGGACCCGGAGGGCGCGGTGTTCACCCTCGTGAGGTCGCGCGACCGTTGACGCGCCGCCCCGGCACGGCCTTCGGCCCCGGTCCCGGTCTCAGCGGCGGGCGCGGGCGAGGCCCCGGCGCAGCCGCGAGGTCGCGGCCGGGGCGGGGTCGCCGCCCGGCAGGCCCAGCTGGGTGAGGCGGTCGGTGCCGAAGTGGTGGGCGACCGCCGGGTCGGCGTGGTGGGCCGCCAGGTACAGCTCGGTCTCGGCCCGCAGGCCGGGATGGGCCTTGTGCCGCATGCAGTAGCCCACCGCCCGGACGAGCGGGGCGAGCGAGGCGGGGGCCGGTCCCGGCACGGCGGGCGCCTCGCCGCCCTCCAGGTCGGGGACGAGGTGGTCGACCACGGTGAGCGGGATCCGGTTGCTGTTCTCGAAGGGGGTCAGCCGCTCCAGGAGGTCGGCGGTGCCGACCCGGGCGACGGGCACCCCGTAGTGGACGGCGGCGGTGAGCATCGCGGTGGAGAAGCAGCCGACGACCAGCCGCAGCCCGCAGCGCTCGTAGAAGGTCTCGGCGAGCAGCGGCACGTCGAGGACGGTGAGCCGGACCCCGGCCTCCTCCGCCGCCTCGCGCAGCGCGGTCGAGTAGGCGGGGGGCGCGGTGGGGTGCGGCTTGAAGACGATCGAGGTGTGGCCGAGGGCGGCGGCGCCGCGGACCATCCGCACGTGCAGTTCCTCCTCCTCCTCGACGGTGAGGAGGCCGAGCGCGGCGAGGTACTGGCCGAGGAGGAGCGCGGTGGGCTCCGCGGCCACCGCGGCGGCGACCGCCGGGTCGTCACCGGCGTCGGCGGCGATCTCGGCGAGGACGGCGCGGAAGGCGGCGTCGGGGACCAGCTCGGAGGGGGTGCCGTACTCGGTGAGGAGCATCGGGGTCAGGCCCGGCACCAGGTCGAGGTGGAGGAGCCGGCGGATGCGGCAGGCGAGGGACTGGGCGACGTCCGTGCGGGTCGGGCCGTAGCTCATCAGCCCGTCGGCGTACACCTCGACGGAGCTCTCCGGGAAGCAGGCGCCGAGCGCCTTCGCCGGGTTGACCTGGATGGACTCCACGATCAGCTCGACGCGGGCGGTGCCGAGGTCCCAGGCGGTGCGCAGCACCCGCTGCCAGAGCGGGGCCTCCTCGGGCCGGGGGGCCCAGGCGGCCGGGTGGTACGGGTGGATCGTCTCGTTCCAGTCGAGGACGCCGTCGAAGCGGGCCGCGATCCGGGCGTAGCCGGTCATGGTCTCCAGGCGGAGCGCGGTCTCCGGGATCTCGGCGTTGTGCGAGAGCAGCAGCAGGCGGCGGGCCTCGCCGGGGGCTCCGTACAACCCGGCGTCGATCGCGGCGGCGACGGTCGCGGCCCCGTACAGGGTGGACACCTGGAAGATCTGGACCGGGAGCTCACCGGTGGTCGGGTCGGTGGTCATGGTCAGTGGGTCCTTCCGGTCTCGCGCAGGCTCCGCAGGAGGGTGGCGCGCGGGGTGTCCATGGTGGCGAGGGTGTCCTCGAGGACGTCCTGCGGCATGCGGTGCAGGGCGTCGGCGACGTCGAGGCGGAGCCGTTCGGCGACCTCGGGCTCGTACTTCCCGGCCTTGTTCACGTGGAAGGCGATCATGGCGCAGTAGGTGCGGACGGCCTTGGGCAGGAAGCGGTCGGCGTCGCGGTCCCGGGAGACCTCCTCCAGGAGGAGGTCGTAGGAGGGGATGAAGTCCAGCTGGCGGTTGTCGCTGATCTGGGTCAGCGAGGTGGTGACGCCGCGCCGGTAGAAGACGCCGTGCAGGGAGAGGGCGGCGAAGGTGGCGGCCTTGAGGTGGAGGCGCCAGACCCAGAGCCGGTCCTCGGCGGTGCGGAGCCTGGTCTCGAAGCGGGACCCGCCGTTCTCGAAGAGCCGGCCGCTGTAGACGCCGAAGGGGACGAAGGGGTAGTCGACCATCGTCACCATGCTGGCCGGGGCGATGCCGTCCCGGGGGTCCATGACGGCGTCGCGGACCTTGGCGGGGGCGTACTTGACGTGCCGCTTGCGGCCCTCGGCGAGGACGTGGTCGGTGCGGGCGAAGTCGACGCCGAGCCGTTCGATGCCGTCGACGGCGGCCCGGAGGTGGCCGGGGGCGTACCAGTCGTCGCCGTCGAGGAAGGTGAGGTAGTCGCCGGTGGCGGCGTCGATGCCGGTGTTGCGGGCCTGGGCGACGCCGAGGTTGGTCTCGTGGCGGATGACCCGGGCGTTCGGGAGGCGGTCCTTCCAGCGGTCGAGGACGTCCGGGGTCTCGTCGGTGGAGCAGTCGTCGATGAGCAGGAACTCGAAGTCCGGGTCCGCGTTGCGGGCGAGGCTGCGCACGGTGTCGGGGGCGTACGGCCCGACGTTGTGGAAGGGGACGACGACGGAGAGTTTGGGCACGCGGAGAATCCCCACACTGGATCGGGAGGCGGACACGGATGGAATCGGGGTGTCTTCCGGCTGTCAGGCGCCGGTACGGCGGGCAGCGTAATCGGGGTCCCGGCCGCCCGAACGAGCCTCGTGTGGACGGTCGGTGAACTCTTGCCGTCCCTCGTGCGAACCGGCGTCCCGGCTCCTCGCCCGCCGCCGGGCGAGGAGGGCGGTGGCGAGCAGGGCGAGCAGCGCGGCGCCGCCGACGGCGGCCCCGAGCCGGACGCCGGGGGGCCGGAAGGTACAGCTCACGCGGGTCGCGCGGCCGTCGAGGGGGACGGCGAGCAGGCCCCGGTGGGAGCGGGCGGAGACGGGTTCGGCGTCGCCCGCCGCGCACCGCCAGCCGGTGGCGCGCGGGACGGCGACGACGGCGACGCCGGTGCTGCCGGGCGGCAGTTCGGCGGCGATGCCGTGGCCGGTGGCGGTGACGCGGGTGGCGCCGGTGGCGGTGAGCCGGGCGACGGCGGTGGCGAGCCGGCCGCGGTCGAGGCAGCCGACGGGCCGGTCGGGCAGCCGGACCTCCCCCTCGGGGGCCAGGACGACGCGGGCCTCGCCGCCGGCCGGGACGGTTCCGAGGGCCGCCATCGGGGCGCGGGTGGCGGGCGGGCGGCCGTCGTAGGGGACGGGGGCGGCGCCGGCCAGGGCGGCGGTGCCCTCGTACTCGGGCGCCCAGAACCAGAGTTCGGTGCCGGCCGGGCAGCGGGCGGTCAGGGTGGTGCCGGCGCGGCGGACGGCGGGCAGCGCGTACACGGAGGAGCCGAGGAGGAGTTCCTGGTTGCGGAAGGCGGAGCCGGCCGGGTCCACGGTGGCGTCCCGGGCGGGGCGGACGGTGACGAGCGGCGGTACGGGGGTGGTGGTGGCGGTCGCGGTGCCGCGGGGCGCGGCGTCCTGGCGCACCGGCTCGGTGGGCGCGGAGCGGATCCGGGTGCCGATGGAGAAGATCGCGTCGGTGACCGGGTTGTCGAGGGTCTCGGGGTGCCGGCCCTTGGCGTAGTGGCCGAAGCCGAGGGAGTCGAGGGTCCGGGAGGTGTTCTCGGTGGTGAGGCTGGAGTAGGCGTCGGCGCCCTCGCCGCCGAGCAGCAGCGGTTCGTTGCCGCCGGGCAGCGGGCCGGGGTCGGTGCGGTGGGCGGGCCAGGCGTCGGCGCGGGCCACCTCGGCGGCCACCGCCCGCTGCCAGGGGCCGATCCGGGGCGCCCAGGCCACGGCGGCGCGCTGCTGCCGCTCGGTGCGCATGCCGCTGACGGCCGCCTCGCCCGCCTGGGCGGCGAGCAGGAGCAGGGCGGCGGCGACGGGCAGCGCCCGGGAGGCCGGCGGGCGGGCCGCGCGGAGGGCGAGGAACGCGGCGGCGAGGGCGAGCAGGAGGGCGGCGCCGGCGGCGGGGTAGGTCCAGTCGTCGATGTCGGCGCTGGTCCGGCCGGCGAGGGCGAGCGCGCCGAGGAGGGCGGCGGCGCCGAGCACGGCGGCCGGGCGGGGCGGCCCGGCGGCCCCGGACAGCCAGGCGGCGACGAGGAGCAGCCCGCACAGGACGAAGGTCTGGCGGTAGGGGTTGCCGTTGGGCGAGGCCCCGGCGTGCCAGAGCAGGTGGGTGGGACCCCACTGGAGGGAGAGCGTGACCAGCGCGATCAGGGCCGTCCAGGCGAGCCGGACGCGCGGGGCGACGGCCCGGTGGAAGGGCAGGGTGAGGGCGAGGAGGAGCGCGGGCGTGCCGATGAAGAGGGCCGGCGTGTTCACCTGGGCGGTGGCGGGCAGGAGGCGGCCGGCCAGTTCGGCCCAGGAGGCGGGCGCGAAGACGGTCTCGGGGGTCGGGTCGGCGTACGTCGTCCCGCGGAAGACGACGAGGACGAGCGGGGCGGCGAGGCCGACGCCGATGCCGACGGTCCGGGCGGCGCGGAGCAGGGCGGCGAGCCGCCGGCGCGGGGTTCCGTCCGGGTCGGCGGTGCACAGGCGGACGGCGAGGAAGAGCGCCGCGCCGAGGGTGGCCATGTAGGCGGTGTAGAAGTTGGCGGTCCAGGCGACGGCGACGACGAGCGGGCCGAGCACCGGCCGCCGCCCGGTCCTGGCCCACTCCGCCACCAGGCAGAGCAGCGGGAAGGCGATCAGCCCGTCCAGCCACATGGGCACGGAGGCGCCGCTGTTGAAGGTCCAGCCGGAGAGCGCGTACGCGGTGCCGAGGAGGGCGGCGAGCGGCCACGGTCCGGTCCGTCCGGCCGGGGGGAGCCGGACCAGGAGCGCGGCCATCGCCGCCCCGGCCGCGGCGATCTTGAGCGTGGTGACGACGTAGAGCGCGAGCTCGGGCCGGTCGGCCGGGAAGAGGACGACGAGCAGCGAGAAGGGGCTGCTCAGATAGGTGCCGATGTCGCCGAGGAAGCCCGCGCCGAAGCCGGAGTTCCAGTTGAGGAAGGCGTCGCCGTGGGTGTCGCCGAGGAGGAAGGCGCGCCAGTAGGCGTGGTACGGCAGGTACTGCTGGCCCAGGTCGACGACGTTGCGGGTGTACGGGCCGAGGGGGTGGCTGCGGGCCAGCGCGGTGGCCAGGACGAAGACCGCGGCCGTGAGGAGTCCGGCGGCCGCGGGGGCGAGCCGCGGGGGGCGCCGGTCCGGGCGGGGGCCGCCCCGCGCCCCGTCCCGGTCGGGGGCGGGCGCGGGCGTGGCGGCGGGTGGCACGGGTCCTCCAGGGAGCGCGCGGCTCGTCGATCACCCGCGGCGAACGCACGGCGGGTCGAGCCCATTACTCCTGGTTCGGGCGACCCGAAGTGGATCACCGGGGGATCTCCCGGCGGCCCGGAGGTGAACACCCGGTGGCGCGACCGCCGTCCGGGGGACTTCTCCCGGGGTGGCGGTCAGGGGAAGGGGGTCAGGCCGGGGTGACGGGCAGCACGTCCGGCGACAGGGCCGCCGCGCGGGCGCTCGCGCCGGTCATCCGACGGCGGTGGTGGCGGCGGCACAGCACCTCGTACCCGACGATCTCGGCGGCGGTGTTCACGTCGCCGACGACGACCTGCTCGCCCTCGACGACCATGTGGCCGCCGACGGTGCGGGCGTTGTGGGTGGCGCGGGCGCCGCACCAGCACAGCGCCTCCACCTGGAGCTGTTCTATCCGGTCGGCGAGCTCGATGAGCCGCTGCGAGCCGGGGAAGAGCTTGGTCCGGAAATCGGTCGTGATGCCGAAGGCGTAGACGTCGAGCCCGAGGTCGTCGACGATCCTCGCGAGCTGGTCGATCTGGGCCGGGGCGAGGAACTGCGCCTCGTCGACGATCACGTAGTCGGCCTTGCCGCCCTGGGAGAGCTGGTCCACGAGGTACGCGTAGAGGTCCAGGCCCTCCGGCGCCTCGACGGCCTCGGTCACCAGGCCGAGCCGGGAGGACAGCTTGCCGGCGCCCGCCCGGTCGTCCCGGGTGAAGATCACGCCCTGGAGTCCGCGCGCGTCGCGGTTGTGCGCGATCTGGAGCGCCAGCGTGCTCTTTCCGCAGTCCATCGTTCCGGAGAAGAACACCAGCTCGGGCATGACGGGTCGGGGACCTTTCGGGTCGGGGTACGGGTACGGGGCGGGCGCGGAGCGTCAGGGACGGACTTCGAGGAGCGGCACGTGCTGCTCGGCGGGGGTCATCGACCCGTGCATGCCGGCCATCCGGGTCTCCAGCGGCTCGCCGACGGAGGCGACGAGGGCCGCGTCCTCGTGGGCGGCGGCGACGACGTCGCCGATCCGGCCGTACACCCGCTCGTCGACCGTGTCGCCGAACCAGCCGAGGGCGATGGCCTCGTCGCGGCCCGCCACCCAGAACTGCTCGCCGAGGACCTCGCGCCAGCAGGTGAGGACGTCGGCCTCGGCGCCGGGGACGGCGTAGACGTGCCGGGCCCGGCCCTCGCCGCCGAGGAGGGCGACGCCGGCGCGCAGCTCCCAGTCCTCGTCGACGTCGATGCGGTGCTCCTCGTCGAAGGGGACGTCGACCATGCCGTGGTCGGCGGTGACGTACAGCGCCGAGCGGGCGGGCAGCTGCTCGGCGAGCCGCTGGACCAGCCGGTCGACGAGCATGAGCTGGCCGCGCCAGGCGTCGGAGTCGAGGCCGAAGCGGTGCCCGGCGCCGTCGAGCTCGCTGTAGTACGTGTAGACCAGCGACCGGTCGCCGGCGGCCAGCTGCTCCGCGGCGAGGTCCATCCGCTCCTCGCCGGAGAGGCGTCCGTGAAACGTTCCGCCGCTCAGCGCGATCTGGGTGAGCGGGGTCTGCTCGAAGATCGGGGAGGTCACCTGGGCGGTGTGGATCCCGGCCTCGTGGGCCTGCTGGAAGACGGTCGGGTACGGCTGCCAGGCCTTCGGCGCGGTCCACGGCCGCCACTTGAGCTGGTTCATCAGCTCGCCGGTCTCGGGGTTGCGGACGGTGTAGCCGCCGAGGCCGTGGGCGCCGGGCTGCCGGCCGGTGCCGACGGAGGCGAGCGAGGTCGCGGTGGTGGCGGGGAAGCCGGCGGTGAGCGGCCGGCCGGTGCCGCCGCGCGAGGTGCCGAGGAGCGAGGTCAGGTACGGGGCCTCGTCCGGGTGGGCCAGGATCTGCTCCCAGCCGAGGCCGTCGACGAGGAAGACGCAGACGCGGTCGGCCGGGGTCAGCTCGGCGATCCGGGCCTCGAAGCCGGGCACGCCCTGTCCGGCGACGAGGGTCGGCAGCAGGTCGCCGAGGGAGCCGGAGCCGTACTCGGGCACCGGGGCGGTCTCCGGGGCGAGCGGGACCGGCTCGTCCGGCCAGCCGTGGGAGACGGAGGTCGGCTGCGCCATCAGCGGCCGGCCGTCGGGGCGGTGGCCGCGGTGGCCTCGGAGAGGGCCTGGGCGAAGGTGAGGGTCTGCCGGACGGTGTCGGGGCCGTCGCCGGCCTCGCTGACGCGCAGGCTGAGGTCGTCCGCCGTGGCGTTCCCGGTGTAGCCGTGGTCGGCGTCGCAGTTCGGGTCGCCGCAGGCGGCGGGCTCCAGGTCGATCCGGGAGACGGCGCCCCAGCCGATGGTGAGGACGACCTCGCGGGGCACCGAGCCCGGGGTGTACGACTCGGGGTTGGCGACGACCCGGCTGACCACGACCGACGAGATCCGGTCGAGCTTCACGGACTCGGTGGAGGTGGTGGCGTACGGGCTCGGGGAGCTGTTGTCGGCCGCCTGCTCGTCGGTGTGGCTGACGATGAAGCGGCTCGGGGTCAGCACGAGGACGGTGACGTGGCGCCGGACCTCGTTGGCGTCGAAGGTGGTCTCCTGGTGCACCACGTACGACGCGACGTCCTCGCCGCCGACGGCGGCCTCCACCGCCTCGGCCACGAGTGCCGGGTAGTAGCCGCTGCGCTCGATCGCCGCGCGCAGCCCCTGGGTCGTCGTACCGGTCTTCGCCATGGACTCCATCCTACGGGGCTGCGGGCACCCTCCGACCCTTCAGTAGCTTGGCAGGCGGCGCGGGCCGAGGTCGGTGGTGGGCGCGGGCGGGGCGAGCCGGACCGCGGCGCCGAGGACGGAGACGCCGCCGGGGGCGACCACGGCCGGTTCGAGGACGACGGAGACGATCTCGGGGTGGTCGTCGACCAGCCGGGAGACCCGGAGCAGCAGTTCCTCCAGGGCGGGGGTGTCGACGGGGGCGGAGCCGCGCCAGCCGAAGAGCAGCGGGGCGGTGCGGATGGAGCGGACCAGTTCGGCGGCGTCCCGGTCGGTGGCCGGGACCAGCCGGTGGGCGGTGTCGCCGAGCAGTTCGGAGGCGGCGCCGGCGAGGCCGAAGGAGAGCACGGCGCCGACGGCGGGGTCGATCGCGGCGCGGACCACGGTGTCCACGCCCCGGGGGGCCATCGCCTGGACGACCGGCTGGAGCTCCTCGGGCTTGCCGAGGGCCTCGGTCAGCTCGGCGTAGGCGGTGCGCAGCTGCTCCTCGGTCGCCAGGTCGAGCCGGACGCCGCCGAGGTCGGGGCGGTGGCGCAGGTGCGGGGCGGTGGTCTTGAGCGCCACCGGGTAGCCGAGCCGGGCGGCGGCCGCGGCGGCCTCGTCGGGGCCGGGCGCGGGCAGGGCGGGGCGGACGGCGATGCCGTACCGGCCGAGCAGCTCGCCGGCCTCGTCGGCGGTGAGGGTGACGCCGCGGGACTCCTGGCCGGCGCCCCGCTCGCCGAGCACCCGGTCGATGAGGGCGGCGGCGCCGGCCTCGTCGATGGAGTCGTACTCGGGCACCCGTCCCGGCTCGGCGGCCTGCCGCCGCCACTGCCCGTACCGCACGGCCGCGGCGAGCGCCCGCACGGCGCGCTCGGCGGCCGGGTAGGCGGGGATGTTCCGCGCGGGGGCGGGACCGGCGCCGGGGGCGTCGGGGGCGTCGGCCTCGGCGGTCGCGCCGGGGTCGGCGGGGGCACCGGGCTCGGCGGGACCGGCGGCCGGGGGCCGGGGGTCCTGGGGCGCGGCGGCCGGGCGGCGGGTGCGGGTGCTCGGGGGGCGGGTGCTGGTGGCGGCGGACAGGGCCTCGGCCAGGCCGCCCATCTCGACGTGCACGACCACGACCGGCTTGGCGGCGCCCGCCGCGCCGCTGCCGGCGACGGCCTCGCGGAGCGAGGCGGCCAGCACCTCGGTGGTGCCCTCGACGCCCACCCAGGGGATGGCGGTGACGACCACCGCGTCGCAGGAGTCGTCGGCGAGCGCGGCGGCGAGCGCGTCCCGGAAGTCGGCGGGGGTGGCGGCGGTCGTCAGGTCGAGGGGCCGCTGCGGGCGCATCCCCTCGGTGAGGCAGGCGTCGTACGCGAGGAGGCCGAGGGACTCGGAGTTGCCGAGGATCGCGACGCGCGGCCCGGCGGGCAGCGGCTGGCCCGCGAGCAGGACGCCGGCGTCGACGAGCTCGGTGACGGTGTCGACGCGGATGACGCCGGCCTGGCGCAACAGCGCGGAGACGGTGGCGTGCGGGACGCGGGTGACGGGGACCCGGTGGCCGGGCGGGGCGCTGCCGCTGTGGCGGGCGCCCTTGACGACGACGACCGGTTTGACGGCGGCGGTGCGGCGGGCGAGCCGGGTGAACTTGCGCGGGTTGCCGATCGACTCCAGGTAGAGGAGGACGACGTCGGTCGCGGGGTCGTCGTACCAGTGCTGGAGGAAGTCGTTGCCGGAGACGTCCGCGCGGTTGCCGGCGGAGATGAAGGAGGAGAGGCCGGCGCCGCGCCGGTGCAGCCCGGCGAGGAGGGCGATGCCGATGGCGCCGGACTGGGTGAAGAGGCCGATGCGGCCGGAGGCGGGCATCTCGGGGGCGAGGGAGGCGTTGAGCCGGACGTCGTCGGCGGTGTTGATGATGCCGAAGGCGTTGGGGCCGATGATCCGCATCCCGTACGAGCGGGCCTGCCGGACCAGCGCCCGCTGCCGCTCGCGGCCCTCGGGGCCGCTCTCGGCGTATCCGGCGGAGAGGACGACGAGGCCGCGCACCCCGTGCTCGCCGCAGTCGGCGACGACCTCGGGGACCCGCTCGGCGGGGACGGCGACGACCGCGAGGTCGACGGGGGCGCCGATGGCGGCGACGGAGGGGAAGGCGGGCACGCCGTCGAGGTCGGCCGTGGCGCCGAGCGCGGGGTTGACGGCGTACGCCTCTCCGGTGAAACCGGCCCCCAGCAGGTTCCGCAGCACCGTCCGGCCGACGCCGCCGGGGGCGCGGCCGGCGCCGACGACGGCGACCGAGCGGGGGGCGAGGAGGCGCTGCACGGAGCGGGCCTCGGCGCGCTGCTCCCGGCCGCGCTGGACGGCGAGGGAGCGGTCGGTCGGCTCCAGGTCGAGGTGGAGCCGGACGGAGCCGTCCTCGAAGCTGCGCTTCTGGGTGTAGCCGGCGTCCGTGAACACCTTGATCATCTTGGTGTTGGCGGGGAGCACCTCGGCGGCGAAGCGGCGGATGCCGCGCTCGCGGGCGACGGCCGCGATGTGTTCGAGGAGGGCGGAGGCGACGCCGCGGCCCTGGTGGGCGTCCTGGACGAGGAAGGCGACCTCGGCCTCGTCGGCGGGGGCGGAGGCGGGGCGGCCCCGGTCGTCGATGCGGTCGTAGCGGACGGTCGCGATGAACTCGCCGCCGACGGTGGCGGCCAGGCCGACCCGGTCGACGAAGTCGTGGTGGGTGAAGCGGTGGACGTCCTTGGCGGAGAGCCGGGGGTAGGGGGCGAAGAAGCGGTAGTACTTCGACTCGTCCGAGACCTGCTCGTAGAAGCTGACGAGCCGGTCGGCGTCGTCGGCGGTGATGGGGCGGACGCGCGCGGTGCCGCCGTCCCGGAGCACGATGTCGGCCTCCCAGTGGTCGGGGTAGGCGTGCTCCTCCGGGGCCGGGCGCTCCCCCGCCCCGCCCGGCCCGCCCGGCCCGCCCGTCCCGTCGCCCGGTCCGTCCGTCTGTTCCGACGCGCTCCGCATGGGGCACAGCCTACGGCGGGGGTGCGACACCGGCACCGTCCGCGCGCCCCCTCCTCGGCGGCACACGGCTCGCGCGCCCTTCCCGCCCCGTGCAAGGTGGGGAGGGCCGGACGTCGCACGGGTGCGGGACGAAGGTCGGCACGAGCACGCCGCATCCCGTGAGAGACTGGTCTAGACAACCCGCTGAAGACCTGAAGGGCAACACCATGGCTGAGCGCCGCGTCAACGTCGGCTGGGCCGAGGGCCTGCACGCCCGCCCCGCCTCCATCTTCGTCCGTGCCGCCACGGCCTCCGGTGTCCCGGTGACCATCGCCAAGGCCGACGGCAACCCGGTGAACGCCGCGTCGATGCTCGCGGTGCTCGGTCTGGGCGCGCAGGGCGGCGAGGAGATCGTGCTCGCCTCGGACGCCGAGGGCTCCGAGGCCGCGCTGGACCGCCTCGCCAAGCTGGTCGCCGAGGGTCTCGAGGAGCTCCCCGAGACGGTCTGACCCAGCGGGTCGTCCCCGGCTCTCCCGGACGGCCGTGTTCCCGGAAATTCCCGGCGGACACGGCCGTCCGGCATTTCCGGGACCCCGGCCATCCACCGCTTCCGGACCTTGAATTCCCCTTTTCCGGGCAGCACGGAAAAGGCTCTGGAATAGCCGCTCTTTTTATACGGCGCCCGTGTTAATTCCGGACGCTCGCCGTGTTGACGGCATGTTGCGAAACCCTCACACGCCCCCGCTCCAGCCGTTTCAGCCGGTGCAGCGGGAGGGCGTGCTCCACGTGGAGCGCGGTCAGCGCGCGGGCCCGCTCGGCGTCCCCGCGCGCGAGGGCGTCCACGATCGCCCCGTGCTCGGCCCACGCCTCGACGGGCCGCTCCGGCCGGTCGACCACGTACATCCAGGCGATCTTGTGCCGCAGCTGGGTGAGCAGGGCGGTCAGGGCCGGGCTGCCGGACGCCTGCGCGAGCGTCTCGTGGAACCAGCCGCCGAGCGCCCGCAGGTCCTCGCCCTGCCCCTGCCTGGCCCGCTCCTGCCCCAGCCTGACCAGGCCGCGCAGCACCTTGAGGTGCGCCTCGGTCCGCCGCTGGGCGGCCCGCGCGGCCCCGAGCGGCTCCAGCAGCGACCGTACGTCGAGGAGGTCGGCGGCCTCCTGGTCGGTGGGCTCGGCGACCTGGGCGCCGGCATGCCGCCGGCTGACGACGAAGCCCTCCGACTCCAGGGTGCGCAGGGCCTCGCGGACGGGGACGCGGGAGACGCCGTAGCGGCGCGCCAGCTGCTCCTCGGTCAGCCGGCTGCCGGGCGCGAAGACCCCCGAGACGATGTCGTCCCGAATCGCCGTGCATACCGACTGCGCGGGAACCCGCATCTTCCGACCTCCGCTTCCGATCCGCGCGCACCGAATTCGAGCGACGCCTTTTCAGTGACTCTAGCGACGCCTGTCAAGCGACTCCATTGCAGCACACCGGAAATTCCGAAGCCCCCACGGAATTCGGCCGGTACAGGGCAGCGAAAAGGCCCCGGCTCGCCAGGAGCCGGGGCCTTTCGGCGCGAAGGGGACGCGCAGCGGGTCAGAGGCGGCGGGTCAGAGGCTGACGCCTCGGGCGCGGAGGTACGCGACGGGGTTGATGTCGGAGCCGTACTCGGCGGTGGTCCGGGCCTCGAAGTGGAGGTGCGGGCCGGTCGAGTTGCCGGTCGAGCCGGAGACGCCTATCTGCTGGCCGGGCTCGACGGTCTGGCCGACGTAGACGCCGATGGACGACAGGTGGCCGTACTGGGTGTAGGTGCCGTCGTTCATCCGGATCACGATGTTGTTGCCGTACGCGCCGCCCCAGCCGGCCTCGACGACGGTGCCGGAGCCGACGGAGACGACCGAGCTGCCGTAGGCGGCGTGGAAGTCGACGCCGGAGTGGCTGCCGGAGGACCAGAGCGAGCCGCCGGTCTGGTAGCCGGTGGAGACGTACGAGCCGGCGACCGGGAGGTTGAAGGAGGCGAGCCGGCGGCGCTCGGCCTCGCGGGCGGCGCGCTCCTTCTCCTCGCGGATCTCCTGGGCGCGGGCCTCGGCCTTGCGCTTCGCCTCGGCGCGCGCCTTGGCCCGGGCCTCGGCCTCGGCGACCTCCTGCTCCTGGGCGGCGACCTGGGCGCTGATCTGGTCGGCGATGGACTCGTCGGCGATCACCTGGGTGAGGCCGGTGTCCTCGGCGGAACGGTCGTCCGTGTCGGCGGCGAGCGCCGGGGAGGCGAGGGTGCCGACGACGCCGGTGGTGGCGAGGGCGGCCACGCCGGCGATGCCGGCGCCGCGGCGAGCCAGACGGCTCGCACCACGATGCTTCCCGGTGGCACGGGTGAACGCCAAGGCTGTTCCTTTCCTTCCTTCTCGCCTACCGGGTTAGCTGACGGGTTCGGAGCAGGAAGGTCTCCTACGGGCCCCTCCGCGTGGCGAAGGCGTCCGATTCACCCCAGGGACTGGGTGGGTCCCCGGCTCCCCGGGCTCGCGCCTGACGGGGACTCGGCGATGACTGTCCGGTGCCGCGGGTGCGGCGCGTGCGTCGGCCGGACAGCCGGGACGACGCTAGGCCGGACGGATGTCAATCGCCAAACAGACGCGCCGATTTGTAAGACATGCCACAAGGCATATGATCACCGTTGACTCGATAACGGACAAAGCGGAGGTCTCCGGCGTTTCTTCACGCTGGAGACCTCCGCCCGGGCTGACTCCGGGTCAGCTCACCACGGTCACCTCGCCGATGCCGAGGGCCCGCACGGGCTCCTCGATCTGCGACGCGTCGCCCACCAGGACGGTGACGAGCCGGTCCACCGGGAAGGCGCTGACGACGGCGGCCGTGGCCTCGACCGTGCCGGTCTCGGCGAGCCGCGCGTACAGCCGCGCCTGGTAGTCGTCCGGGAGGTGCTGCTCGACCTGGTCGGCGAGGGTCCCGGCGACCGAGGCGGCCGTCTCGTACTTGAGCGGGGCCACGCCCACCAGGTTCTGCACGGCGACGTCCCGCTCGGCGTCGGTCAGACCGCCCTCGGCGAGGGTGCGGAGCACCTTCCACAGGTCGTCCAGGGCCGGACCGGTGTTGGGGGTGTCGACCGAGCCGCTGATGGCGAGCAGCGAGGCGCCGTGCCCCTCGCCGTCCGAGCGCAGCACCTGGCCGAAGGCGCGCACGCCGTACGTGTACCCCTTCTCCTCGCGCAGGACGGCGTCCAGACGGGACGTCAGGGTGCCGCCGAGGCAGTAGGTGCCGAGGACCTGCGCGGCCCAGACCGCGTCGTGCCGGTCCGGGCCGACCCGGCCGATGAGCAGCTGGGTCTGGACGGCGCCGGGGCGGTCGACGATGACGACCCGGCCGGTGTCGTCGCCGGTGATCGGCTCCATCGGGCGCGGAGCGGCGGGCTTGCCGGTCCAGCCGCCGAGCGTCTCGGCGAGGACCTCGTCCAGGTCGACGCCGGTGAGGTCGCCGACGACGACCGCGGTGGTGGCGGCGGGCCGCACGTGGGCGTCGTAGAAGGCGCGGACGGCGTCGGCGTCGATGGCCTCCACGGTCTCCTTGGTGCCCTGGCGCGGCCGGGAGATGCGGGCGGTGGCCGGGAAGAGCTCCTTGTAGAGCTGCTTGGCGGCGCGGCGGCTCGGGTTGGCGGCCTCGTGCGGGATCTCGTCCAGCCGGTTGGCCACCAGGCGCTTGACCTCGTCGGCGTCGAAGGCCGGGGAGATCAGGGCCTCGGCGACGAGGCCGAGCGCCTTGGGGAGCCGGGAGACCGGGACCTCCAGGGAGACCCGGACGCCGGGGTGGTCGGCGTGCGCGTCGAGGGTGGCGCCGCAGCGCTCCAGCTCGGCCGCGAACTCCTCGGCGCCGCGTTCGGTGGTCCCCTCGGAGAGGGCGCGCGCCATGATGGTGGCGACGCCGTCCAGGCCCTCGGGCTCGGCGTCCAGCGGGGCGTCGACGAAGATCTCGACGGCGACGACCTGCTGGCCGGGACGGTGGCAGCGCAGCACGGTCAGCCCGTTGTCGAGCGCGCCGCGCTCGGGGGCCGGGAAGGCCCACGGCCTGGCCGCGCCGGCCTGCGGCCGCGGGTGGAACTCCATGCTGGTCAGAGACACGGCGGCGTCGGTCACTGGTCCGCTCCCTCTTCGTCGTCGCCCTCGGCGCTGTCTTCGGTCTCCACCGGCTCGTACACCAGCACCGCGCGGTTGTCGGGGCGCAGCCGGGCGGCGGCCACCTCGCGGACCTCGTCGGCGGTGATCGCGAGGACGCGGTCGACGGCGGTCAGGGCGAGCTGCGGGTCGCCGAACAGGACGGCGAAGCGGCACAGTTCGTCGGCGCGGCCGGCCACCGTGCCCAGCCGGTCGAGCCATTCGCGCTCCAGCTGGGCCTGGGCGCGCTCCATCTCCTCCGCGGTCGGGCCCTCGGCGGCGAAGCGGGCCAGCTCCTCGTCGACGGCCGCCTCGATGGCGGGGACCTCGACGCCGCCGGAGGTCTTGACGTCCAGCCAGCCGAGCGAGGGGGCGCCGGCGAGCCGGAGCAGGCCGAAGCCGGCGGCGACGGCGGTGCGGTCGCGGCGGACCAGCCGGTTGTGCAGGCGGGAGGACTCGCCGCCGCCGAGCACGGTGAGGGCGAGGTCGGCGGCGTCGCACGCGCGCGTGCCGTCCTCCGGCAGCCGGTAGGCGGCCATCAGGGCGCGGGCCGGGACGTCCTCGACGACGACCTCGCGCAGCTGCCCGCCGATGACGTCCGGCAGCGAGCCGTCGCGGGGCGCGGGCTTGCCGTCGTGGCCGGGGATGGAGCCGAAGTACTTCTCGATCCAGGCGAGGGTCTGCTCCGGGTCGATGTCGCCGACGACGGAGAGGACCGCGTTGTTGGGCGCGTAGTAGGTCCGGAAGAACTGACGCGCGTCCTCCAGGGTGGCCGCGTCCAGGTCCGCCATCGAGCCGATGGGGGTGTGGTGGTACGGGTGGCCCTCGGGGTACGCGAGCGCGGTGAGCCGCTCGAAGGCGGTGCCGTACGGCACGTTGTCGTACCGCTGGCGGCGCTCGTTCTTCACGACGTCGCGCTGGTTCTCCATCGACTCGTCGTCGAGGGCGGTGAGCAGCGAGCCCATCCGGTCGGCCTCCAGCCAGAGGGCGAGCTCCAGCTGGTGGGCGGGCATGGTCTCGAAGTAGTTGGTGCGCTCGAAGCTGGTCGTGCCGTTGAGCGAGCCGCCCGCGCCCTGCACGAGTTCGAAGTGGCCGTTGCCGTGCACCTGCTTCGAGCCCTGGAACATCAGGTGCTCGAAGAGGTGGGCGAGGCCCGTGCGGCCCTCGACCTCGTGGCGCGAGCCGACGTCGTACCAGAGGCAGACCGCGGCGACCGGGGTCAGGTGGTCCTCGGAGAGGACCACCCGCAGGCCGTTCGCCAGCCGGTGCTCGGTCGCTGTCAGGCCGCCGGAGCCGGCCTCGGCCGTGGCCGTGTGACCCATGGGCATGTACGTCCCTTCGATCGCGATCGTGAAAAGTCCTGCCACTGTATGCAAGCGCGCCGACACCTGGCGAAGTTCCCGGAGTCCTCCGATGTCCCTCGTCCGGGTCGCGGTCCGCGTTGTCGGTGGCACGGTCCACAATGGTCCGCGTCAGATCAAGCTTTGTCGGAGAAGGAGCCGCAGCCGCGATGGCCCGCCGCAGCACGAAGACACCGCCGCCGGACGACGCGTACGAGGAGAGGATCCTCGACATCGACGTCGTCGACGAGATGCAGGGCTCCTTCCTCGAGTACGCCTATTCGGTGATCTACTCGCGCGCGCTGCCCGACGCCCGCGACGGCATGAAGCCGGTCCAGCGGCGCATCGTCTACCAGATGAACGAGATGGGCCTGCGCCCGGACCGCGGGTTCGTCAAGTGCGCCCGCGTGGTCGGCGAGGTGATGGGCAAGCTGCACCCGCACGGCGACGCCTCCATCTACGACGCCATGGTCCGCATGGCGCAGCCGTTCTCCATGCGCGTGCCGCTGGTCGACGGCCACGGCAACTTCGGCTCGCTCGGCAACGACGACCCGCCGGCCGCCATGCGGTACACCGAGTCGCGGATGGCCCCGGCCGCCCTGCTGATGACCGAGTCCATCGACGAGGACACGGTCGACTTCGCGCCCAACTACGACGGCCAGGAGCAGGAGCCGGTCGCGCTCCCCGCCGCGTACCCGAACCTGCTGGTGAACGGCGCCTCGGGCATCGCGGTCGGCATGGCGACCAACATGCCGCCGCACAACCTCGGCGAGGTGATCGCCGCCGCCCGCCACCTGATCCGGTACCCGAACGCGGACCTGGACGCGCTGATGCGCTTCGTCCCGGGCCCCGACCTGCCGACCGGCGGCCGGATCGTCGGCCTGAACGGCATCCGGGACGCGTACGAGTCGGGCCGCGGCACCTTCAAGATCCGCGCCACCACCTCGGTGGAGACGGTGACGGCCCGCCGCAAGGGCATCGTCGTCACCGAGCTGCCCTTCACGGTCGGCCCCGAGAAGGTCATCTCCAAGATCAAGGACCTGGTCGGTTCGAAGAAGCTCCAGGGCATCGCCGACGTCAAGGACCTCACCGACCGGGCCCACGGGCTCCGCCTGGTCATCGAGATCAAGAACGGCTTCGTGCCCGAGGCCGTCCTGGAGCAGCTCTACAAGCTGACGCCGATGGAGGAGTCCTTCGGCATCAACAACGTGGCCCTGGTGGACGGCCAGCCGCTCACCCTCGGCCTCAAGGAGCTCCTGGAGGTCTACCTCGACCACCGCTTCGAGGTGGTCCGCCGCCGCTCCGAGTTCCGCCGCGGCAAGAAGCGCGACCGGCTCCACCTGGTCGAGGGCCTGCTCGTCGCCCTCCTCGACATCGACGAGGTCATCCGGCTCATCCGGGAGAGCGAGAACTCCGCGCAGGCCAAGGAGCGCCTGATGGAGCGCTTCTCGCTGAGCGAGATCCAGACCCAGTACATCCTGGACACCCCGCTGCGCCGGCTCACCAAGTTCGACCGCCTGGAGCTGGAGACCGAGCGGGACCGGCTGACCGGCGAGATCGACGAGCTGACCGGGATCCTGGAGTCCGACGCGGAGCTGCGCAAGCTGGTGTCGGCCGAGCTGGCCGCGGTGGCGAAGAAGTTCGCCACCGACCGGCGCACGGTCCTCCTGGAGTCGGCCGGCGCGCCGGTCGCCGCCGTCCCGCTGGAGGTCGCGGACGATCCGTGCCGGGTGCTGCTCTCCTCGACCGGTCTGCTGGCCCGTACGGTCTCGGCGGAGCTGCCGCCGGCCGATCCGGACGCCAAGCGGACCAAGCACGACGTGATCGTCTCGTCGGTAGCGGCCACCCAGCGCGGCGACGTGGGCGCGGTGACCTCGGCGGGCCGGCTGCTGCGGCTCGCCGTCATCGACCTGCCGCAGCTGCCCGACACGGCGGCCGCGCCGAACCTGGCGGGCGGGGCGCCGCTGAGCGAGTTCCTCTCCCTGGAGGCGGACGAGACGGTGGTCTGCCTGACCACCCTGGACGAGTCCTCCCCCGGCCTGGCGCTGGGCACCCTCCAGGGCGTGGTCAAGCGCGTGGTTCCGGACTATCCGGCGAACAAGGACGAGCTGGAGGTCATCACTCTCAAGGAGGGCGACCGGATCGTCGGCGCGACCGAGCTGCGGACGGGCGAGGAGGACCTGGTCTTCATCACCTCCGACGCCCAGCTGCTGCGCTACCAGGCCTCCCAGGTGCGGCCGCAGGGCCGCCCGGCGGGCGGCATGGCGGGCATCAAGCTGGCGGCCGGGGCCGAGGTGCTGTCCTTCACGGCGGTGGACCCGGCGGCGGACGCGGCCGTGTTCACGGTGGCGGGCTCGTCGGGCACCCTGGACGGCGCCGCGGCCACCTCGGCGAAGCTGACCCCCTTCGACCAGTACCCGCGCAAGGGCCGGGCGACCGGCGGCGTGCGCTGCCAGCGCTTCCTGAAGGGCGAGGACGTGCTGCTCCTGGCCTGGGCGGGCGCGCTGCCGGCCCGTGCCGCGCAGAAGAACGGCACGCCGGTGGAGCTGCCGGAGCCGGACCCGCGCCGGGACGGCTCGGGCGCCCCGCTGCCGCGGGCGGTGGACGTGGTGGCGGGTCCGGCGAGCTAGCCGGCCGCACGCGATCCCGTACGCGAAGCCCCCCGCTCCGGCCAGGAGCGGGGGGCTTCGCCGTGCGCGCCCGTGCGCGCGTGCCGTCAGGCGCGGGCGGCGCCGGGGGCGTACACGGTCTCGATCCCGGCGACGATCAGCCGCAGCCCCTCCTCGAAGCGTTCGTCGTAGTCGGCGAAGATTTCCGCGCCGGCCGCCGCCGCGAGGGGGTACGCGGCGAGGCGCCGGGCCCGTTCCTCGATGTCGAAGCCCTCCCGGGGCTCCCCGGGCTGGGGCTCGGTGCCCTGCTCCTCGGTGACGAAGCCGAGCGTGTACATGTACGCGGTGGTGCTGGCCCGCACCGCCTCGCGCAGCGAGAACCCGGCGTCGACGAGGGCGCCGAGCTGGCGCTCCATGTCCTGGGCGTGGTCGGTGCCGGTGAACCGGGCGCCGCTGTAGACCTTGGCGCCGTCGCGGTAGCGCAGCAGTCCGGCGCGCAGGCCGCGGTTGGCGGCGAGCATCAGCTCCTGCCAGCTCTTCCCCTCGGTCTCCCGGGCGTCCGGATCGGCGGCCATGCGCCGGTACATGACGGTCGCCATCTCGTCGAGCAGGGCCTGCTTGTTCTTGAAGTGCCAGTACAGGGCCGGGGCCTGGACGTGCAGCTCCTGGGCGATGGCGCGGAGCGTGAGGCCCTCCAGGCCGCGTTCGTTCAGCAGCCGCAGGGCGGTCTCCGCCACCTGGCCGGGGTCGAGCTTGGTCGTCTTCTTGGTCGCCACCCCGTCACGGTATCCCCTTGACTCCTTAACGCCATTAAGGAGATGCTGTGACCACCGGCATTTAACAGCGTTAAGGACTGGAGGCGGTCACGCATGCCCAGGGACAGGGACACCGACGTCGTCATCACCGGAGCGGGCCCGACGGGCCTCGTCCTCGCCCTCGACCTCGCCCGCCGGGGCGTCCGGGCTCTCCTCCTGGAGCGGGCCGGCGGGCTCTTCCCCGGCTCGCGCGGCAAGGGGCTCCAGCCCCGCAGCCAGGAGGTCCTGGACGACCTCGGCGTCCTCCCCGGAGTGCTGGCGGCGGGCGGCCCGTACCCCCGCATGCTGGCCTGGGAGGGCGCCGAGCGGCGCGGCGAGTGGGAGATGATCGAGCGCTCCGAGCCCACCGAGCAGGTGCCGTACGCGAACACCCTGCTGATCCCGCAGTCCCGCACCCAGGAGCTGCTGCACGCCCGTCTGACGGAGCTCGGCGGCGGCGTCCGGTTCGGGGCCGGGCTCACCGGGCTCCGTCAGGACGGGGACGGCGTGTCGGCGGAGCTGAGCACCGGGGAGACCGTCCGGTCCGCCTTCCTGGTCGGCGCCGACGGCGGCCGGTCCACCGTCCGCCGGGCCCTCGGCATCGGCATGACCGGCGAGACCGTCGACCCGCGCCCGATGCTCGTCGCCGACGTGCGGATCGCCCCCGGGGCGGTGACCGACCGGGACCACTGGCACGTCTGGCGGACCCCGGACGGCGGGGTGGCGCTCTGCCCGCTGCCGGGCGGTGACGGCCTGTTCCAGCTCGCCGCCACCTTCGAGGACGCGGCCGCCGCCGTGGACACCACCCCGGAGGGCGTCCGCGCGCTCCTCGCCGCCCGGACGCCGCTGGCGGCCGGGGAGGTCACGGACGTGCCCTGGGCCTCGGACTACCGCGTCCGCGCGGCCCTGGCGGACCGGTTCCGGGACGGCCGGGTCTTCCTCGCGGGCGACGCGGCCCACGTCCACTCCCCCGCCGGCGGCCAGGGCCTCAACACCGGCGTCCAGGACGCGTACAACCTCGGCTGGAAGCTCGCCCAGGTCCTGCTCCACGGGGCGCCCGCCGCGCTCCTCGACAGCTACGAGGCCGAGCGCCGCCCGGTCGCGGCGGACGTCCTGGGGCTCAGCACGCGCCTGCACAGGGCGACGGCCGACGGCGAGGCCGGCCAGCGGGGCACGGAGGTCCGGCAGCTCGGCCTCGGCTACCGGGACTCGCCGCTCGCGGTGGACACCCGCCCGGAGGCGCCCGGGGACGCCCTGCGCGCGGGCGACCGCGCCCCGGACGGCCGCTGCGGCGGGGAGCGCCTCTTCGACCTCTTCCGGGGCCCGCACTTCACCCTGCTCGCGGTCGGCGGCGCCGAGCCGCCGGCGGTCCTGCCGGAGTCGGTCCGCGCGGCCCGGCTCCCGGCCTGCGAGCCGTACGGCACCGGTCTCTTCCTGATCCGCCCGGACGGGTACGTCGGCTGGGCCGGCGAGCACGCCGGACCGAGCCTCGACGCCTATCTGACGGCGGTCGGCCAGGCACCCGCGGGCGTGCGGTCCTGAGGCGGGCCCTACGCCTCTGCGGGCGGCTCGTCGCCCTGCGGCACGTACCGGAGGACGCCCCACATGCTGTGCTCGTCCGGGGCGTCCCCGGGCCCGTCCGCCTCGCAGGCGGCGAGCTCCTTGCGCAGGGCCGCTGCGTCGACGCCCGAGCCGATCAGGACCAGCTGCGAGAGGCGTTCCTCCCCGGCCGGCCACGGCTCCGGGTAGAAGCGCAGGAAGCGGCCGACCGCGTGCACCAGATAGCGGTGCTCGGGATCGGCGGCGCCGAAGTCCACGAAGCCCTTGAGGCGGTACAGCCCCTCCGGGCGCGAGTCGAGGAAGGCCATCAGCCGCCGGGGGTGCAGCGGCACCACCGTGGCCAGGGAGACGGTGTCGTAGGCGGCGTGCGCGTGCGCGTGGCCGTCCTCGTCGGCGTACAGGACGTCCTCGATCGACATCTGGCCGACGATCTCGCCCTCCGGGACGACCCGGTCGAAGAGCAGCTCGGGGTCGATCCGGCCGTGCGCCGTCTCGATCACCGCGGCCCGCCCCGCGAGCCCGGCCACGGTCTCCCGGACGGCCCGCAGCTCCTCCTCGGACACCCGGTCGGCCTTGTTGACCACGACCAGGTCGGCGAGGGCGAGGTGGCGGTCGGTCTCGGGGTGCCGCTCCCGGGTGGCGCCGAACTCGGCGGCGTCGACGACCTCGACGAGGCCGCCGTAGACGATCCGCCGGTTCTCGCTGGCGAGCACCATCCGGACCAGCTCCTGCGGCTCGGCGAGGCCGCTGGCCTCGATCACGATCACGTCCAGGCGCAGCTCGGGCCGGGTCAGCACCTCGAGGTACTCGTCCAGCTCGCTCGCGTCCACCGCGCAGCACAGGCACCCGTTTCCGAGGGAGACCGTGGACCCCACCTGCCCGGCGACGGTCATCGCGTCGATCCCGATGTCGCCGAAGTCGTTGACCATGACCCCGATCCGGGTCCCCCGGGCACCCCGCAGCAGATGGTTGAGGAGGGTGGTCTTCCCGGCTCCGAGAAACCCGGCGAGGACGACGACGGGGATCTGCTGCGCACTCAAGGAGCATGCCTTTCGCTGAACGGGGACGGGGACGGGGTGAGCGGGCGGGGTACGCGGGCGGAAGCGGGTTCCGGCGACGGCGCCCGCCCGGGACCGCCCACCGCCCGGACCGGCACCAGGATAGGCAGCCCGCCCCGCCCCGACCGGCCCCACGCGCGTGGGCGGCCCCGGGCACCCCGCGCCCGCGCTCGCCCCGGCCCCGCCCCGGCCGCATTTCCGGTCGCGCGGGCCGCCCCCGTACCGTTTCGGCATGACCAGCACCGCTCCGCACCCCTCCGCGCCGCCCACCGCGCGCCGGCGGCCCCGGCTGGGGTGGCCGCGGCGGGTGTTCTCGCAGGTGCTGCTGATGCAGCTGGCCGTGGCCACGGGCGTGACCGTGCTGGCCACCGGGCTCTTCCTGGCCCCGCTGAGCACCCAGCTCGACGACCAGGCCATGCGGCGGGCCCTGGCGATCGCGGAGACCATGGCCTCCCCCCGCACGGCCGCGGACCTGGCGGGCGGGCCGCCGTCGGCGACCGGACCGGTGCAGCGCGAGGCGGAGCGGATCCGGACGGCGACCGGCGCCGAGTACGTGGTCGTCATGGACACGCGCGGGGTGCGCTGGTCGCACACCGACCCCGCGCAGATCGGCCGGACCGTCTCCACCGACCCGAGCGAGGCCCTGGCCGGCCACGAGGTCATGGAGATCGACAGCGGCACCCTGGGCCGCTCGGCGCGCGGCAAGGCGCCGCTGCGGAACGCCGACGGCGGGATCGTCGGAGCGGTCTCCGTCGGCATCGAGTACGACAGCGTCCGCGACCGGCTCCTCTCCGCGATCCCCGGCCTCCTGGCGTACGCGGGCGGAGCGCTCGCGGCCGGCGCGCTGGCCGCGTACCTGATCTCCCGGCGGATCCAGCGGCAGACCCGCGACCTGGCCTTCTCCGACATCTCGGCGCTGCTCGCCGAACGCGAGGCGATGCTGCACGGCATCCGCGAGGGCGTGGTGGCCCTGGACCGGAAGGGTTCCGTACGGCTCCTCAACGACGAGGCCCAGCGCCTGCTCGGCCTCGGTCCCGAGGCCGCCGGACGGCCGCTCGACGCGCTCCTCGGCCCGGGCCGCACCGCGGACGTGCTGACCGGCCGGGTGAGCGGCGCCGACCTGGTGACCGTCCAGGGCCACCGGGTGCTGATCGCCAACCGGATGCCGACCGACGACGGGGGCGCGGTGGCGACCCTGCGCGACCGCACCGAGCTGGAGCGGCTGGGCCGGGAGCTGGACTCGACCCGCGGTCTGATCGACGCCCTGCGCGCCCAGGACCACGAACACGCCAACCGGCTGCACACCCTGCTCGGCCTCCTGGAGCTGGAGCTGTACGAGGAGGCGGCCGACTTCGTCACCGAGGTCGTCGGGGTGCACCGGGCGACCGCCGAGCAGGTGACCGAGAAGGTCCACGACCCGCTGCTCGCGGCGCTGCTCGTCGGCAAGGCGACGGTCGCCGCCGAGCGGGGCGTCTCGCTGCGGATCGCCCCGGACTCCCTGCTGCCCGACCGGCTGGTGGACCCGCGCGAGCTGGTCACCGTCGTCGGCAACCTCGTCGACAACGCGCTGGACGCGGCGGCCGGCTCCCCGGACGCCCGCGCCGAGGTCGCGCTGCGCGCCGACGGCCGCACGGTGGTGCTGCGGGTCGCCGACAGCGGGCCCGGCGTCCCCGAGGAGCGCCGGGAGCTGATCTTCACCGAGGGGTGGACGACGAAGGAGCCGCCCTCCCACGGCAAGCGCGGTCTCGGCCTGGCGCTGGTGCGGCGGCTCGCCGAACGGCGCGGCGGCACCGCGCGCGTGGCGGCGGGCCCGGCCGGCGGGGCGGAGTTCACGGTGGTCCTTCCCGACGCCCTGACCGAGCCCGACGCCCTGACCGAGCCCACCCCGCCGGCCCCGCGCCGGCCCGCGGACGCCGGCGCCGCCGAGGAGGGGTCCCGGTGATCGAGGTGCTCGTCGTCGACGACGACGTCCGCGTGGCGCGGGTGAACGCCGCGTACGTGGCCAAGCTGCCGGGCTTCCGGGTCGCGGCCACCGCCCACTCGACCGCCGAGGCGCTGACCGTCCTCGACGGCCGACCGGTCGACCTGGTCCTCCTGGACCACTACCTCCCCGACGAGAACGGCCTCGCCGCCATCCGCGAGCTGCGGGCCCGCGGCCACGAGTGCGACGTGATCATGGTGACCGCGGCCCGGGACGTGGCGACCGTCCGGGCGGCGATGCGGCACGGCGCCCTCCAGTACCTGGTGAAGCCGTTCAACTTCGCCGGGCTGCGCGCCAAGCTGGAGGCGTACGCGACGCTGCGCCGCGCCCTGGAGGGCGGCGGCGAGGCGGAACAGGCCGAGGTCGACCGGATCTTCGGGACCCTGGCGGCGGGCACCGTCGCCCCCGACCTGCCCAAGGGGCACTCCCCGACGACGGCCGAGCTGGTCCGCCGGGTGCTGCTGGCCGCCGACGGACCGCTCGCCACCCAGGAGCTCGCCGAGCGGGCGGGCGTCAGCCGCCAGACCGCCCAGCGCTATCTGAAGCTCCTCGAACGGGCCGGGCGGGTACGGCTCTCCCTCCGGTACGGCGAGACCGGCCGCCCCGAGCACCGCTACACCTGGGTCGCCTCGCCCTGACGCCCCGCGGCGCCGTCAGACGGCCCCGGCCCCGGTGAGCGCCCGGACCTCGGTCTCGGCGTGCCGCGCCTCGTCGGGCGGTTCGGGCGAGGTGACCGTGCCGAGCCAGCCGGCGAGGAAGCCGAGCGGGATGGAGACCACCCCGGGGTTCTGCAGCGGGAAGACGTGGAAGTCGACGCCGGGGAAGAGCGCCTCGGGGCTGCCGGAGACCACCGGCGAGAGCAGCACGAGGAGGACGGCGGGGACGAGTCCGCCGTAGACGGACCAGACCGCGCCCCGGGTGGTGAACCGGCGCCAGAAGAGCGAGTACAGCAGCACCGGCAGGTTGGCGGAGGCGGCCACCGCGAAGGCGAGGCCGACGAGGAAGGCCACGTTGAGGTCGCGGGCGAGCAGCCCGAGGCCGATCGCGGCGGCGCCGATGACGGCGGCGGACACCCGCGCCACCGTGACCTCGCGGTACTGCTTCCCGCCGGGCCGGCGCAGCGAGGCGTACAGGTCGTGGGCGACGGAGGCGGAGGAGGCCAGGGTGATCCCGGCGACGACGGCGAGGATGGTCGCGAAGGCGACGGCGGCGACGACCGCGAAGAGCACCGTGCCGCCGGTGGAGTCCGCTCCTCCGCCGAGGTCGAGCGCGAGCAGCGGCACGGCCGTGTTCCCGGAGGCGCTGGAGGCGCGGACCTCGTCGGAGCCGATGAGGGCGGCGGCGCCGAAGCCGAGGACGATCGTCATCAGGTAGAAGCCGCCGATGAGGCCGATGGACCAGACGACGGAGCGGCGGGCGGCCTTCGCGGTGGGCACGGTGTAGAAGCGGGACAGGATGTGGGGCAGTCCGGCGGTGCCGAGGACGAGGGCGAGGCCGAGGCTGATGAAGTCGAGCCGGGCGGTCCAGTCGCCGCCGTAGCGCAGCCCGGGGCCGAGGAAGGCGTCGCCGTGCCCGCTGCGCTCGGCGGCGGTGGTGAGCAGGCTGTTCACGTCGCCGTGGAAGCGGACCAGGACGAGGACGGTGAGGGCGACGGTGCCCGCCATCAGCAGCACGGCCTTGACGATCTGGATCCAGGTGGTGGCCCGCATCCCGCCGAGCGTCACGTAGATCACCATCAGCGCGCCGACGCCGACGACCGTCCAGGTGCGCGCGGCCTCGCCGGTGCCGCCGAGGAGGAGGGCCACCAGACTGCCGGCGCCGACCATCTGGGCCACCAGGTAGAGCACCGAGACGGCGACGGAGGAGGTGCCGGCCGCGATCCGTACGGGCCGTTCGGCCATCCGCGCGGCGACGACGTCGGCGAGGGTGAAGCGGCCGCAGTTGCGGACGAGTTCGGCGACGAGGAGCAGCACCACCAGCCAGGCGACCAGGAAGCCGACCGAGTAGAGCATGCCGTCGTAGCCGTAGAGCGCGATGAGGCCCGAGATGCCGAGGAAGGAGGCCGCCGACATGTAGTCGCCGGCGATGGCGAATCCGTTCTCCATCGGCGAGAAGAGCCGGCCGCCGGCGTAGAACTCCTCGGCCGAGCCGTGCCGGTCGCGGCTCACCCAGGTGGTGATGGCGAGGGTCACGGCGACGAAGACGCTGAAGAGGACCAGGGCGAGCGTCTGGTGGTCTCCGGTCACCACTGTCCGGCCCCCCTCGTCATCTCCTGGGTGTCCCAGCGCAGTTCGAGCGCGGCCCGGTCCCGGCGCAGCCGCGCGTGCCGGGCGTAGGCCCAGGTGAGCAGGAAGGTGGTGAGGAACTGGCCGAGGCCGGCGATCATCGCCACGTTGACCGCGCCGGCCACCGGGCGGGCCATCAGGCCGGGGGCGGCGGTGGCGGCGACGACGTAGGCGAGGTACCAGAGGAGGAAGGCGAGGGTGGCGGGGAAGGCGAACCGCCGGTAGCGGCGCCGTACCTCCTGGAAGGCGGGGCTGCGCTGGACCTCCAGGTAGATCTCGGCCGCACCGGGCGTCCGGTGCGCGGTCCCGTCGCCCCGCCGGCGCGGGAGCTCCGGACGGATCCCTCCCGCCCCGTCGTCCCGTGCCCCCGCACGCGCCTGCTCGTCCAGTTGTTCCACCGGTCAGCTCTCCTTGTCAGCGAACCGTTTCGGCCGCGTGCCCAAGGATGGGCAGAGCGGACAGATTCCGGACTCTTCTCCCTCCGGTCTTCACCCCATCAGGTGACAGTTCGCCCCGGTGGCCTGACCGTGCCGTGCCGATAGGCGTATGGACGCCACCGGCCCGGCCCCGCGGTGCGGGGGCCGGGCCGGGGCGGTACGGGCCGGTGGCGCGGGTCAGGCGTCGATGCGCGAGCGGTCGAGCGTCGCCGCCGAGCTGGTGATGAACTCCTTGCGCGGGGCCACGTCGTTCCCCATCAGCAGGTCGAAGACCGTCTCGGCCGCGTCCAGGTCGCCGATGTTGATCCGGCGCAGCGTGCGGTGGCGCGGGTCCATCGTGGTCTCCGCGAGCTGGTCGGCGTCCATCTCGCCGAGGCCCTTGTAGCGCTGGATGGAGTCCTTGTAGCGGACGCCCTTGCGCTGGAACTCCAGGAGCGTCTGCCGCAGCTCGCTGTCGGAGTACGTGTACACGTACTTGTCCTGGCCCCGCTTGGGCTGGACCAGCTCGATCCGGTGCAGCGGCGGCACGGCGGCGAAGACCCGGCCGGCCTCGACCATCGGGCGCATGTAGCGCTGGAAGAGGGTCAGCAGCAGCGTCCGGATGTGGGAGCCGTCGACGTCGGCGTCGGTCATCATGATGACCTTGCCGTAGCGGGCCGCGTCGATGTCGAAGGTGCGGCCGGAGCCCGCTCCTATGACCTGGATGATCGCGCCGCACTCGGCGTTCTTCAGCATGTCCGAGACGGACGACTTCTGGACGTTGAGGATCTTGCCGCGGATCGGCAGCAGCGCCTGGAACTCGCTGTTCCGGGCGAGCTTGGCGGTGCCGAGCGCGGAGTCCCCCTCGACGATGAAGAGCTCGCTGCGCTCGACGTCGTCGCTGCGGCAGTCGGCCAGCTTGGCCGGGAGCGAGGAGGTCTCCAGGGCGGTCTTCCGGCGCTGCGCCTCCTTGTGCTGGCGGGCGGCGATCCGGGTGCGGGCGGCGGCGACGGCCTTCTCCAGGACGGCCCTGGCCTGGGCCTTGGCGTCCCGCTTGGTGGAGGTCAGGAAGGCCTTGAGCTCCCGCGCCACCACGTTCGCCACGATCCGGCGGGCGGCCGAGGTGCCGAGGACCTCCTTGGTCTGGCCCTCGAACTGCGGCTCGGCGAGGCGGACGGTGACGACGGCGGTCAGGCCCTCCAGGGCGTCGTCCTTGACGATGTCGTCCTCGGCGACGCGCAGCAGCTTGGCCGAGCGCAGCACCTCGTTCACCGTCTTGGTGACGGCCTGCTCGAAGCCGGAGACGTGGGTGCCGCCCTTGGGGGTGGCGATGATGTTCACGAAGGACCGGACCGTGCTGTCGTAGCCCGTGCCCCAGCGCAGGGCGACGTCCACGCCGAGCTCGCGGGTGACCTCGGTGGGGGTCATGTGGCCGCGGTCGTCCAGGACCGGGACGGTCTCCTTGAAGGTGCCCTGGCCGGTGAGGCGCAGCACGTCGCAGACGGCCTTGTCCTGCGCGAGGTACTCGCAGAACTCGCTGATGCCGCCGTCGAAGCGGAAGACCTCCTCGCTCTTGCCGATCCCCTCCAGGTCCCGCTCGTCGCGGACGACGATGGTGAGGCCGGGCACGAGGAAGGCGGTCTGGCGGGCGCGCTGGTGCAGCGTCTCCAGGGAGAGCTTGGCGTCCTTGAGGAAGATCTGGCGGTCGGCCCAGTAGCGGATCCGGGTGCCGGTGCGGGTCTTGGGGACGCGCTTGCCCTTGGTCAGCCCGTTGCCCGGGTCGAAGGGGCTGTCGGGGCCCTGCTCGGTGAAGATGCCGGGGACGCCGCGCCGGAAGCTGATGGAGTGGGTGGCGCTGTTCCGGTCGACCTCGACGTCGAGACGGGCCGAGAGCGCGTTGACCACGGAGGCGCCGACGCCGTGGAGACCGCCGGAGGCCGCGTACGAGCCGCCGCCGAACTTTCCGCCGGCGTGCAGCTTGGTCATGACGACCTCGACGCCGGACAGGCCGGTCTTGGGCTCGATGTCGACCGGGATGCCGCGGCCGTTGTCCCGCACCTCGACGGAGCCGTCGTCGTGCAGGATGACGTCGATGTGGTCGCAGTAGCCGCCGAGGGCCTCGTCGACCGAGTTGTCGATGATCTCCCAGAGGCAGTGCATCAGGCCACGGCTGTCCGTGGACCCGATGTACATTCCGGGGCGCTTGCGGACCGCTTCGAGCCCTTCGAGGACGAGCAGGTGCCGCGCGGTGTAGTTGGAACCGTCACGGTCTGCGGTCAGCAGCGCACTCGACGGCACGGACGTTTCGGCGGTCACGCGGTTCGCTCCTCGCTGAATTTGAAATCTTGCCCGATGGGGTGAGTACCGGCGTCGCTCACCGCTCAGAGAGTACCGATCCCTGGTAGAGCCGTTGAAACGCCACCCTCTCGGGTTCCTCATGCTAGTCCAGGCTCGCATAGATGTTCGATCCCTCGAAGGGGTGACGCGAACATCACGTTCCCTTCCCGGCATGAACCATCTAGGCTCCGGGCACGTCCTCATCAACAACCGGCAACCCCGCCGGGAGGACGACGGCACACCACAGCAACGCGAAATCCGTAGAGCGACGCAATACGGCTCATTCGCCGCCAACCGGCAGCAGACAGCCACCTTGGGAAAAAGTTTCAAGGAAAAGCCACGAGCGGGAACGTTTTCGGCCTGGTTGGATGTTGACCCTGGTACGACAGCTCGTCGAGCTAGAGAAGAGGCGACGTGACTACTGTTCTGACCCCCGCGAGCCCCCTGACGGCCGCTGACCGCTGCGACCGCTGCGGCGCCCAGGCTTACCTGCGTGTCGTCCTGGCCAGCGGAGGTGACTTGCTCTTCTGCGCCCACCACGGGCGCAAGTTCGAGCCGGAACTCAAGAAGATCGCCGTTGAGATACAGGATGAGACGGACCGGCTCACCGACGTGCCGGCCCGCACGGTGGGCGACGAGCACTGACGCCGCGCAACCACGACGAGCTCAGGGCCGGTCGCTGACCGGACGACGGGCGGTCACCCCCTCGACCAGGGGGTGGCCGCCCGTTCTCGTCCTCCCGGCCGGCCTCGGGCAGGAGCCCCGCCCCGGGGCCGTACGGTCCCTCAGAGACGCTCGGACAGCACCGCCGACACCCGGGTGTAGACCCCCGGGTGCTCGGCCTCCCCACAGCCGCTGCCCCATGACACCAGTCCCACCAGCAGGCCCCGCGCCACCAGCGGGCCGCCGCTGTCGCCCTGGCAGGCGTCCCGGCCTCCCCGCGGGTCGCCGGCGCAGAGCATCGTCTCCTTGCGGTACGAGACGCCGCGGAAACCGCCCGGGTACGCCCGCTCACAGGCCGTGTCCGGGAGGACCTGGACGCGCGCCGCGTGGAGCGAGGAGGCGTAGCTCCCGCGCCCGGTCGTGTCGCCCCAGCCGTACACCTCGGCCGCCGTCCCGGGCTTCTCCGCCTCGTTCCCGGGCCGGGCCACCTCGATGACGTAGGACTGCGGCAGGGGCTCGGCCAGGGTGAGCACGGCGAGGTCGCCCGAGTTGGTCGACGGGTCGTAGGCGGGGTTCACCCAGGTGTCGGCGATCCGCACCTCCTGCCCGCCCTGCCCGCGCAGCGCGGTCCGGCCCGCGATCACCGAGAAGTCCCGCAGCTGCCAGGGCTCGCCCCCGAGCACGTCGCGGCCCAGGCAGTGGGCCGCGGTGAGCACCTTGGCGGGCGCCACGACGACGCCCCCGCAGAACTGGCCCGCCCGCGTACCCCCGAACCGGTCACGGCTGGACAGCGCCACCACCCAGGGCGCGTCGGCGATCGCGGTCGGACTGCCGCCCACCACGACGCCGTCCGCGGCGGCGGGGGCGGCGCCGGCCACCTGTCCGGCCGCCGCCACGGCCAGACCCAGGGCGCCCGTCAACACTCGGGCGAAAGGACCACGCATGGAGCCTCCTGACTCTCCGCTGACATCCATTCACCCAGCGTCCAGCACGGACCGGCCCCCTGCACCCGCGCAAAGGCGAAGGGCCCGGTCCCCGGGCGGGGAACCGGACCCTTCGTCCACTGCCTGATGCCTCGGACGGATCAGTCCAGGTAGTCGCGCAGGACCTGCGAGCGCGACGGGTGGCGCAGCTTCGACATGGTCTTCGACTCGATCTGGCGGATCCGCTCACGGGTCACGCCGTAGACCTTGCCGATCTCGTCGAGCGTCTTCGGCTGGCCGTCGGTGAGGCCGAAGCGCATGGAGACCACGCCGGCCTCACGCTCGGAGAGCGTGTCGAGGACGGAGTGCAGCTGCTCCTGGAGGAGCGTGAAGCTGACCGCGTCGGCCGGCACGACCGCCTCGGAGTCCTCGATGAGGTCACCGAACTCGCTGTCGCCGTCCTCACCCAGGGGGGTGTGGAGGGAGATCGGCTCGCGGCCGTACTTCTGGACCTCGATGACCTTCTCGGGGGTCATGTCGAGCTCCTTGGCCAGCTCCTCCGGGGTGGGCTCGCGGCCCAGGTCCTGGAGCATCTGGCGCTGGACGCGCGCGAGCTTGTTGATGACCTCGACCATGTGCACCGGGATGCGGATGGTGCGGGCCTGGTCGGCCATGGCGCGGGTGATCGCCTGACGGATCCACCAGGTGGCGTACGTGGAGAACTTGTAGCCCTTGGTGTAGTCGAACTTCTCGACCGCGCGGATCAGACCCAGGTTGCCCTCCTGGATCAGGTCCAGGAAGAGCATGCCGCGGCCGGTGTAGCGCTTGGCCAGCGAGACCACCAGACGGAGGTTGGCCTCCAGGAGGTGGTTCTTGGCGCGGCGGCCGTCCTCGGCGATGATCTCCAGCTCGCGCTTGAGCTTGGGAGCGATCTTGTCCGAGCCCGCGAGCTTGTCCTCGGCGAAGAGACCGGCCTCGATGCGCTTGGCGAGCTCGACCTCCTGCTCGGCGTTGAGCAGGGGGACCTTGCCGATCTGCTTCAGGTAGTCCTTGACCGGGTCGGCGGTGGCACCGGCGACGGCGACCTGCTGGGCGGGAGCGTCGTCCTCGTCCTCGTCGGACAGCACGAAGCCCTTGGTCTCGCCCTCGGTCTCCTCGTCGTCCTTGCCCGGCGCGACGTCCTCGAGCAGGTCCTCGCCCTCGAGCAGCTCGTCGTCGGACTTCTTCGACGCGGTCTTCTTGGCCGCCGTCTTCTTGGCGACGGTCTTCTTGGCCGCCGTCTTCTTGACGGCGGTCTTCTTCGCGGCCGCCTTCTTGGCGGGCGCCGCGGCCTCGTCGGCCGGGTCCGCGCTCTCGGCCGCGGGGGCCGCGGAGCCGGTCGCGACGCTGGTCCTCGTCACCGTCGCCGCCCTGGCGGTGACGGTGGTCTTGGCGGCGGTGCGCTTGGCCGGGCTCTTCGCTGCTGCGCTCTTGCGGGCGCGCTTCGGCGACTCCGCTGCACTGACCATCAGCGTCACACCCTCTTCCTCGAGGATCTGATTGAGGCTGCGCAGAACATTCTTCCACTGGGTTGGCGGAATCTGGTCAGCCTCGAAGGCCCGACGCACGTCATCGCCGGCGATCTGCCCATCAGCCTTTCCCCGCTCGATGAGCGCCATCACAGACTCGGACTCGGCGATCTCCGGCGGGAGCGTACGGGATGTGCTGGCCGACACGAACAACCTCTCGGAACGATGGAAACGGCTTCCGGCCCCGCCCGGGATCGGGGCGGAGCCGACGACCGTCGACGGGGAATGTGCCGACGGCGCGGGCTGGACCGGGGAACTGCACAGCGCCTGCACCGGCTGCTGTATTCCTTCCTCGGCTGTCACCTCTTAGGTCATCGCACGGCTCGGAGGAGTGTTACGCCCAATCTTCGTGTCCCGAGTCACACCGCATCAGCGACGAAGCGTGCGAAAAGGGAGCCAAGCGTACATTCGGCGCCGCCGACACCCTGGCGCGGTCCGGGGAACCCTTCCGGGTTCCCCGGACCGCGCTCGGATCCGGCGGCTCTCCCTGCGTACGCGCCCGTGCGCTCGCGGCCACGGCTCGCGGATCAGTTGCCGCGGGGGGCGGGCACCACGCGGGGCTCCACCTCGGGGTGGACCGTGAGCAGTTGGCGCATGGCGGTCTCGGCGGCCTGGGCGTCCCCCGCGGCGAGGGCGTCGACGATCCGGGCGTGGTGCGCCAGGCAGCTCTCGCCGGGGCGGTCGCAGGCGGTGGCGGGGCCACCGGAGACCTGGAGGGCGGCGGCGACGATGCCGGAGAGGTGCTCCAGCATGCGGTTCCCGGCGAGCTGGATGAGCAGGGAGTGGAACTCCGTGTCGGCGCGGGAGAAGGTGATGCCGTCACCCTGCGCGTACGCGTGCCCCATGATCTCGACCATGTCGGCGAGGCGCTGCTGCACGTCCTCCCGGCCGTGGCCGGCGGCGAGGCGGGCGGCCAGCGGCTCGATGGTCCAGCGCAGCTCGTTCAGCTCGCGCCGCTGGTCGTCGCGCTGCGGCCCGAAGGCGCGCCACTCGATGATGTCGGGGTCGAGCAGGTTCCAGTCGCTGACCGGGCGGACCCGGGTGCCGACGTTGGGCCGGGCGCTGACGAGGCCCTTGGCCTCCAGGACGCGGAGGGACTCGCGCACGACGGTGCGCGAGACCTCGAAGCGCTGGCCGATCTCCTCGGGGACGAGGGGGCGGTCCGCGCCGAGGTCGCCGGAGACGATCATCTGGCCGAGCTGCTGGACGAGCTGGCCGTGCAGGCCTCGGCCGCGGCTGCCGGCGGTGCGGCGGCCGACGCGGCCGAGGTCCGTGTCCACCCCCTCCCAGGAGGGCGGGCCCACGCGGTCGGCGACGGGGGCCTCCGCGTAGGGGTAGCGGTCGAGATCGCCCGGGGCGCCGAGGCCGGAGTCGACGGAGCGGGCGGCGGTCATCATCGTATGCGCAAGGGTACTCACGCATCCTTTGTCGGCGTGGCCTCCGTGGCCCTTGAGGTCTTTGGTGAAAAGCACACGAAAGGGTGATCGGCACCCCCTACACAATTGACGATTATTCGGACATAACCGGCATTTCCCAAGGGAGTTGCGGCGCGACTGGAACATATCGGTCCGGAACCGGTCACCAACGGGCCTGTCGGCGAAGGCCGGTGAGCACATAGGCGCAGAGCAGAACCGTCAACGTGAGCACGAGGGCCACCCCGGCGGGCTGTCCCACCACCTCCAGCGCCCCCGCGAACCACCGGTCCAGGGACGGCGCCCAGCGCGGTCCGGCGAACTCGCCCAGTCGGCCGGGGAGTCCGGCGACGGACCGGACCGCCGGGCCGCTCGTCACCTGGCGCAGCAGCGGGACGAAGGCGACCGGCACGAAGAGGACCGCGGCCACTCCGGCCGCCGCCGCGCGGAAGACCCCGGCACCCAGGACCCCCGCCCACGCGCAGCCCACCGTGAGCCCCAGCCAACTGGCGGACATCGCGGCCCAGTTGTCGGGGAGGGGAATCAAGTCGGCGCCGTAGAAGAGACGGAGGGCCGCGAGGTCGGCCCCCGCCGTCAGCACGCCGAGGAGCAGTGCGAGGGCGGCGGCGACGGCGAGCTTGGCGAGCAGCAGCGCGAGCCGGCGGGGCACGGCACCGCGCCCCGCGGCGAGCGCGGGGTAGCGGTACTCCTCGCCGAAGGAGAGCGCGCCGAGCAGACCGGCGCCGAGCGCGGCGGGCGGCAGCGGCAGGAGGTCCGGCCAGGCGGCGAGCGCTGCCGGGAGCGGGGTCCCGCCGCCCCGCCCGAGGAGCACCGCGAGCACGGCCGACACCGCGAGGACGCCCGCCGCCACCAGCCCCGTGGAGGGCACGCCGAAGACCCGGCGCAGCTCGTACCGGAGCGGGCGCAGCGGCGAGCGGACCGGGCGGCGCGGCGCCGTGGACCGGTCCGGCGCGGCGCCCTCCGCCGTGCGGGCCGGCTCGGGCGCCCGCGCCGGGGCGGGTCCCGCGTCACCGGTCTCGTCCGCGAGCCGGTGGACCGGTACGCCGTGCCGGAACGCGGTGTCCCCCACCTGGGCGCAGTCGCCGCCGTACACCAGGAGGAGGGTGCCGTCCTGGGTGACGACCTCCACCGGCCTGCGGGCGGCCCGGGCCTCCTGGGCCACGGCGGCGGCGAGCCGGGCGGCGTGCGGGGTGCGGACGGCCACCCTCGGCCGCAGCCGGGTGCGGGCGAAGTCGCCGGATTCCTGGGCGGCGACCAGGCGTCCGCCGTCGAGGGTGACGACGTGGTCGGCGTTGCGCGCCGCGTCCTTGGGGTCCCGGGTGGTGTAGAGGACGGTGCCGCCGGCGTCCGCGTGGGCGCGCAGCAGTTCGTGCAGGCGGACCCGCTCCGCCGCGGACAGCCCCGCCGCCGGAGCGTCCAGGAGGAGCGTGTGCGGCTTCCCCAACAGGGCGGCGGCCAGGGCGAGTCGGCGTTCGGCCCCGCGGGGCAGGGTGCCGAGCCGCCGCCCCTCCAGTCCGGCCAGGCCCACGGCGCGGATCACCTCGTCGACCCGGGCGGCCGGAACTCCCGCGCCGGCGGCGAGCATCCGCAGTTGTCCGCGCACGGTACGGGACGGGTGGCCGGGCACGTCGCCGAGGACCACCCCGATCTCGCGCGCGGGTTGGGCGATCCGGCCCAGCGGCCGCCCCCGGAAGTAGGTGAGTCCGCGCCCCGGGTCGAGTTCGAGCAGGAGGCGCAGGGTGGTCGTCTTGCCGGATCGGGGGGCTCCGACGAGGGCGGTCACGGCCCCCGGCGGGGCCTCGAAGGTCAGATCGTCCACGGCGGGCGGGCGATCGCGGCGGGGGGTGCTGGTCAGTCCGATGGCCTGGAGCATCGCTTCTCTCGCGGTAGGTGTCACCGCTCCGCGGCAGGGCGGCGCTACCGCAGCAAGATAACGCCAGATTTCGGACTTTTGCCGCAGGGATGCCGCCGGGGGCGGCGGAGGGGCGCGCCCCTCAGACCTCGGGACGCAGCATCGGCGGGTTGAGCAGGGTGGCGCCGCCGGCCCTGAACAGCTGGGCGGGGCGGCCTCCCTGACGGGTGGTGGTCCCACCGGTGGGGACGAGGAAGCCGGGGGTGCCGGTGACCTTGCGGTGGAAGTTGCGCGGGTCGAGCGAGACGCCCCAGACGGCCTCGTAGACCCGGCGCAGCTCGCCGACGGTGAACTCGGGCGGGCAGAAGGCCGTGGCGAGCGAGGAGTACTCGATCTTGGAACGGGCCCGCTCCACCCCGTCGGAGAGGATCTGGGCGTGGTCGAAGGCGAGCGCGTCCGGGGAGTCGCCCCCCGCCGCCCGCGCCTGGTCGAGCAGTTCCTCCACGGGGGCCCAGCGCGCGCTGTTGGCGTCGCCGCCGGGCCGGGGCGCCGGCAGGTCGGGGGCGAGCGCGAGGTGCGCGACGCTCACCACCCGCATCCGCGGGTCGCGCTCGGGCGCTCCGTAGGTGGCGAGCTGTTCCAGGTGCGCGCCGTTGTCCGGCACCGGCAGCGGGGCCGACGGGTCGTGGGCACGCAGTCCGGTCTCCTCGGCCAGCTCGCGCGCGGCCGCGGCCCCGAGGTCCTCGTCGGCGCGGACGAAGCCTCCGGGCAGCGCCCACCGCCCCTGGAAGGGCGCTTCCCCCCTGCGGACGACCAAGGTGCACAGGGCGTGGTTCCGCACGGTGAGGACGACCAGGTCGACGGTGACAGCGAAGGGCGGGAAGGCCGACGGGTCGTAGGGAGGCATGTCGCGATCATAGTCGTCTCCTTGACGATAAACACGCCCCGCGCGCTCCCTCGCCCCGACTTCCTCGCCCGGTCCCGAGGACTCCCTCGTCTCCGTGCCCGGCATCCGTCACACCCCCAGCTGCAGACCCTCGGCGGCCTCCTCGACCATACCGAGTCCGAGGCGGCTCACCCGCACGGCGAAGGGTTCGCCGGCGACCACGAGGCCGGAGAGCCGGACCGCGCCCAGCGGCGCGGAGGCCATCGGCTGCACCGTGACGCTCCGGCCGGGGGCGTCGGGCCGGATCCCGGCCAGGGCGGCGAGCGCGTGGACCGCTCCGGCGGCCGCGACGGCGGCGGGCCGGCAGGCGGCGGGGTGCGGCACCGGGCGCGCGCCCGCGGTGCGCTGTTCGCCCGCGTACATCTCGGGCAGCCGGTGGCCGAAGAACTCGGCGGCGTCGAGCAGGCCCCGCAGCAGTGCCGCGGCCTCCTTCTCGTGCCCGGCGGCGGCCAGTCCGGCGACGGCGACGGCCGTCTCGTGGACCCGGACGGCGCCGGCCCGGTGCCCGAACGGGTTGTGGCCGGGCTCCTTGGCGCCGAGGCCGCGCAGGCCCCAGCCGGAGTCGAGGGCGGGGGTGCCGAGCAGACGCGCGACCTGTTCGGCCTCCGTCCGGTCGAGCAGTCCCGGGGCGTACCGGCCGCCGTCGAGGAGGCCGGTGTCGAGGAGGTGGGCGGCCCACCCGCCGAGCTGGGTCCAGGAGCGCCCCTCCGGCGTCCTGGCGGCGGCGGGCCGGCCGCCGGAGAGGTCGTCGAGCCAGAACTCGCTCCGGAACCGCTCGCGCAGGGTGCGCGCCGCGGCCCGGAGGTCCGCGGCACCGGGCCGTCCGCAGGCGTCGAGGAGATCCGCCCCGAGCAGGGCGGCCCGGTGGGCGTGGGCCTGGGTCTCGGCCCGCCAGGGCCCGCCGGGCGCCGGGTCCGGCAGGAGTCCGTCCGCGTCGAGGCCGCGGCGCAGCCAGCCGAGGCAGCGCTCCGCCACCGGAAGGAGCTCGTCCAGGTCGGCCGGGGGGAGGCCCCACCGGCGTGCCTCGGCGAGGACCACGGGGAAGGCGAGGGTGGCCTCGACCCCGGTGCAGCGGGGCGGGAGATGCGGCCCGGCGTCCCGCAGCGGGCCCGGCAGGCGGCCGGACTCCGCTCCGCCGGTGACCTGGGCGCGGCCGAGGGAGCGGAGCGTGGTGGCGGCGAGCCGGGTGCCCAGCGGCAGGGCCATGCGGGCCGCCCACAGCGCCTCCGCGGTGACCGGTCCGCAGCGCCACGGGACGCCGGCCGCGAGGTGGACGTCGGCGGGGTGCGCGGGATCGCGCTGGAGGAGGGCCCGCAGGTCCTCGACCGAGGCGCGGAGCAGCGCGCCGGGGCGGCGGTCGTCTCCCTCGGCCTGGGCGTCGGAGAGCAGGTGGCCGCCGGGGCGGCCGGCGCCGCCGGGCGGGGCGGCGCCGGGCGTCCGGTCGGCGTGGACCCGGAGGTGGAGGGTGGCGGCGGCGCCGGGGGCGAGGTCGGTTTCCCAGCGGAGCACCCCGGCCGCCGCCAGGGCGTCCGTGGGCGCCGGGTCGGCCGTGACGGCGACGGACCGTCCGTCGGGGGCGGTCCAGCGCAGTCCGGTGCCGTGGACGCTGGCCCTGAGTTCGGGACGCGGCCGGCCGGACGCGACCGCGCCCAGCTCCGCGAGATCCGTGCCCAGAGCGACCTCCACGGGGAGGCGGAGGGCTCGCGGGAGGGCGCTGCGGAGGGTGATCCGCTCGGTGCCGTCGGCGCCCCGGGAGCGCTCGACGGTGACGCCCGGATCGGGTCCGGTGTCGCCGGGGACGCGGAGGGCGCCGGCGAACACGGCCCGGTCGGCGGCGGCGAGCCGCCCCTGGAGGGGGACGGGCTCGCGTCCGGCGACCCGCAGGACGCTGCGGGAGAGAAGGCGCCGTCCGGAGGCGTACACGCCCTCGGGTCCGCGGCCGGTGAGCTGGCCGTGCTCGGGGGAGACGGCGAAGGCGGGCAGGGCGACGCACAGGAGGGCGTCGTGGACGGGAGGGAGTTCTCCCGGGTGGTTCCCGCGGGCGGCGGGGACGCCGCCCGCGGGGGCGCGTCCGGCGGGCTGCTCCGCCGGGTGTCCGGGGGCCGGGACAGGGCTGTGGACCATGGGGGGTGTGGCGTGCTCTCTGTGCGATCCGGACGGCCGGCAGGGCGTCGGCGGCACGGCTCGCCCGGCTCCGCCACAGAGGTGAACGGCCGGGTGGTGCGCGGGGTCACGGTCGTCACCGGCCGCTCCGCGTGCCGCGCCGGCCTCCGTGGCGCGGGGCGGGGCTTCCCGGCCGGGCCGCGGCGCGTCCGGCGTGCCGCACGCCCGGCGTCCCCCGGCCCCGCCGGGCGGTTCCGGTCCCCGCCCTCGGGAGCGCCGGCCGCGGCCGGCCGGGGCGTCCCCCTCGGGGCCGGGTCCTGGTCCGGGTGCGCCGGGCGGCCGCGGCGGCCGCCCGCTCGGCGGCGGTCCGGGCCTCCCGCTCCTGCCGCAGACAGGAGCGGAGCGTCTCGGGGTCGAGGCCCTCGTTGCACGCCTGGTGCAGCAGCCGCGCGAAGACGTACTCGGGGTCCGCCTCGATGGCGAGGCCCAGGGCGACGCGGGCGGTCGGTTCGTCGCCGGTCGACCAGGCGGCCCAGCCGGCGAGGGTCAGCGGCGCGGCGGCGTACTCCTCGTAGGGGGTGACGCAGCGCCGGGCGAGGACGCGCCAGAGCCGGCCGGCCGCGACGCCTTCGGGCCCTTCCATCCACTCGGCGAGACGGTCGCGGACGAGGCGGTCCTGGAGTCCCAGGATCAGCGCGGCCGCGTCGCCGGAGTCGACGAGGGCGTCGTCGTCCGCGTCGACCGCCGCCTGGCCGCGGCGGGCCCCGTCCGCGCCGATCCGGCGCGGCGGTTCGGCGAACCCGGCCAGGAGCCGGGCCGCGAGGGCCAGGGTCGTCTCCCGCAGCCGCGCCCGGCCCTCTTCCTCCGCGCCGTCGACGACGCGGGGGACGATGTCGGCGGCGGCCGCGTCGAGGGCGGCGCGCTGCTGTGCGTCGCCGGGCGCGCCGGTGGGCTTGAAGCGGGCCTCCATCTCCCGGAGCGAGCCCCGCACCTCGATCCCCGCGTAGGCGGCGGCCGCCGCCATCACCGAGGTGCCGCCGAGGGCGAGCGGGGTGCCTTCGGGCGGGCAGCAGGCGGGGTGGGGACAGCAGTAGGAGAAGTGGCGTCCGCCGGAGATGCAGAGCACCTCGTAGACGGGGATGTCGAGGGCTCCGCAGGCGGTCCGCAGGCGCTGGGCGAAGGGGCGCAGCCGCTCGTTGACCTCGCGGGCGGTCTCGCCCGGGCCCGGGTCCTGGCAGAGGAATCCGACGATGCCGTCGGGCGGCGTGCCGCGCTGGGCGCACATGTCGACGAGGACCTCAGCGAGGTGGTCCGCGGTGGAGTCCCACTCGCCGGACGAGCGGGGGATGCCGAGCCGGATCCGACCGCCGAAGCGTCCGTTCTCACCGTGCAGGGCGACGAGCACGACCGAGTCGGTGGGGTGGAAGCCGAGCACGAACGGCAGGGCGTCGGCGAGTTCGGCGGCGCTGCGCAGGGTGACCTGCCGGCCGCGAGCGGATGCGCTGGTTTCGGGGTGATTCGCGTTCATGGCGAGGACGGTCTCGTGATCTCCGTTTTCCGACAACCCCTGTGGATAACTCCGCTCATACGGTGTGATGAACCGATATGCACTGTCCACAGATCCCGGCCCCGTTCGCCGAATGTCCGAGGCATCGGGTTGCATGGACGCATGACCCACGCAGACCGCCCGGAAGACCGCGCCGCGCTCCGTGCCACCGCCGACGCCGTACTGGCCCGACTCGTCGGGGACCCGACCGGTACGGCGAGACTGCGCGAGGACCAGTGGCGCGCCATCGAGGCGCTGGTCGCCGACCACCGCCGGGCTCTGGTCGTGCAGCGGACCGGCTGGGGCAAGTCGGCCGTGTACTTCGTGGCCACCTCCCTGCTGCGCGAGCGGGGCAGCGGGCCCACGGTCATCGTCTCGCCGCTGCTCGCCCTCATGCGCAACCAGGTGGAGGCGGCGGCGCGGGCGGGCATCCGGGCCCGCACGATCAACTCGTCGAACACGGAGGAGTGGGAGAACGTCCACCAGGAGATCGCCGGCGGCGACGTCGACGTCCTCCTCGTCTCCCCCGAGCGGCTGAACAACCCGGACTTCCGCGACCAGGTGCTGCCGCGGCTCGCGGCGGCCACGGGGCTGCTGGTGGTGGACGAGGCGCACTGCATCTCGGACTGGGGGCACGACTTCCGGCCCGACTACCGGCGGCTGCGCACGATGCTCGCCGAGCTGCCGGCCGGCGTGCCGGTGCTCGCCACCACCGCGACCGCGAACGCCCGGGTGACGGCGGACGTCGCCGAACAGCTCGGCACCGGCGCGGGCACCGACGCGCTCGTCCTGCGCGGCCCGCTGGACCGCGAGTCCCTCAGCCTCGGCGTGGTCACGCTGCCCGACGCGGCCCACCGCCTGGCCTGGCTCGCCGACCACCTCGACGAGCTGCCCGGCTCCGGAATCGTCTACACGCTCACCGTCGCGGCCGCCGAGGAGGTCACCGCGTACCTCCGCCAGTGCGGGCACGCGGTCGCCTCGTACACCGGGCGCACCGAGAACGCGGACCGTCAGCAGGCCGAGGACGACCTGCTGGCCAACCGGGTGAAGGCGCTGGTGGCGACCTCGGCGCTCGGCATGGGCTTCGACAAGCCGGACCTCGGCTTCGTCGTGCACCTCGGCTCGCCGTCCTCGCCGATCGCCTACTACCAGCAGGTCGGCCGTGCCGGGCGCGGGGTGGAGCACGCGGAGGTCCTGCTGCTGCCGGGCAAGGAGGACGAGGCGATCTGGCGGTACTTCGCCTCCGTCGCCTTCCCTCCGGAGGAGCAGGTGCGCCGGACCCTCGACGTGCTCGCCTCCGCGGGCCGCCCGATGTCGCTGCCCGCCCTCGAACCGCTGGTCGAACTGCGCCGCACCCGGCTGGAGACGATGCTCAAGGTCCTCGACGTGGACGGGGCCGTGCGACGGGTGAAGGGCGGCTGGGAGAGCACCGGGCAGCCGTGGGTGTACGACACCGAGCGGTACGCCTGGGTGGCCCGGCAGCGGTCCGAGGAGCAGCAGGCGATGCGCGAGTACGCCACCACGACCGGCTGCCGGATGGAGTTCCTGCGCCGCCGGCTGGACGACGAGAAGGCCGCGCCGTGCGGCCGGTGCGACAACTGCGCGGGGGCGCGGTTCGACCCGAAGGTGTCCGACGCGGCGCTGGACGCGGCCCGGGGCGAGTTGGGGCGCCCGGGCGTGGAGCTGGAACCGCGCCGGATGTGGCCGACGGGGCTGGCCGCCGCCGGTGTGGATCTGAAGGGGCGGATCCCGGCCGGTGAGCAGGCGTTCGGCGGTCGCGCCCTCGGACGCCTGTCGGACATCGGCTGGGGCAACCGGCTCCGGCCGCTGCTCGCCGACACCGCGCCGGACGGGCCGGTGCCGGACGACGTGGTGCAGGCGGTGGTCCAGGTGCTCGCCGACTGGGCGAAGGGGCCCGCCGGTTGGGCCTCCGGTGCTCCCGACGCCCCGCCCCGGCCGGCCGGGGTGGTCACCGTGGCCTCGCGGCGGCGGCCGGTCCTGGTGGGGTCGCTCGGCGCGCGGATCGCCGAGATCGGGCGGATGCCCCTCCTCGGATCGGTGGAGTACGCGCCGGAGGCGGAGGACGTCCGCCTGTCCCGGACCAACAGCGCCCAGCGCGTGATCGGGCTGCACCGGGCCCTGGAGATCCCGCCCGGCCTCTCGGAGCGGGTGGCCGCGGCCGGGGGCCCGGTACTGCTCGTGGACGACCTGTCCGACACGGGCTGGACCCTGGCGGTGGCGGCGCGGCTGCTACGGCGGTCCGGGGCGGAAGGGGTCTTTCCGCTGGCGCTCGCCGTCCAGGGTTGAGAAGGGCCGGGGAACTGCGAGTGAATAATGGGTAACTGGGCAGGGATATCAGTGGCATAACGGTTGATTACCGTCAGCCGCCTCAATTGCTCGTTGCCGCCCCCGCTCGGGCCAAGCAAGAATTGGGGAACCGCCCCACACGGCTCGAAGCGGTCCGGAAGGACTGTGCCGTGCTGCGCCCTCACCCGACCTTGCCCGCCCCGCGGGCGCGTATCCGAAGGGAGGACCGTGACCCTCGGATTCGCTCCGTCCACCGCCTCGCTCGGCTCGAGCTCCGCCTCTGCCAGCCGTCTCGCCCGGATGCTGGAGCCCACCGACTGGGCCGCGGCCGGAATTCCCTTGCTGCGCAGTCCGCGTGAGGTCGTGAGCGGGCTGCACTCCCGCCACCGCCCCCTGCCCGCGACCGCGGTCGTGGCGGTGCTCGACCACGAGGAACGGCTCACCGCGAGCGCCTCGTTCGTGCGCCGCCCCGGCCCCGCCGACGGCTGGGAGTTCCGGAACGCGCTCCTCGCCCATCTGCGGCGCGTGGTCCCGCACGACCTCCGGCGCCGCGCTCCCGTCCGGACGGCGGTGCTCGTGTACTGCCGCGACGGCGACGAGCGCTGGACGGAGGAGGACGGGGCCTGGATGTGGGGGCTCCGTGACGCCTGCACGCTCCACGGGCTGCGCTGCGGCGCGTACATCACGCTGACCAAGGCCGGCTGGCAGGTCTTCGGCGAGGGCCGGGGAGGCCGTCGGCCGAGTTCGGACTCCGAGCCGCTCGAACTCGGCGCGCCGTCCACCGAGCTCGGTCACCTGGCGCCGAGGACGGCGGGCGGGGCGGCCGAGCCCCTGCGCAGGGCCGCGGCGCGCTGAACCGTCCGGCCGCTCCGCCGGACCGGGGCCGGTCCGGCGGAGACGCGACCGGTCAGACTCCGGCGCCGAGGAGGGCGGTGACCCGCTGCGGGTCACCACAGACCACGAGCAGGGAACCCGCCCGGGAGAGGGCGACCGGCAGGGCGCGGGCGGCCACGTCGTCGGCGCCGCCGTTCATCGCGACGATCACCACGGGGCGGGCGGTGACCCGGTCCACCGAGGCGGCGTCCGCGAAGAACACGTCCTCGGCGGTGTCCTGCTGGGCCCAGTAGGCGGCCTCGCCGAAGGTCAGCTCGTGCGCGGCCCACGGGTGACGGTCGCCGGTGGTGAGCACCAGGACCTCGCCGGGCGGCCTGCCGCTGTCCAGGAGCAGGTCGAGGGCTTCCTCGGCGGCGGCCAGGGCGCCCTCGACCGGAGCCGGGACGAGCTGGAGCTGCGGGCTGTCGCCGGAACGATTCTCCGGACGGCCCTTGGGTGCGGGCGGACCCGGAACGGGTCGCTGGGCCGGCGGGGCGGGCCGGGCCGGGCCGGGGCCCGGACGGCCGGGACGCGGGGAGGCCGCGGAACGCGGGCCGGGTACGGGACGTGGGGTCGGCGCGGGACGGCCGGCGGCCGTGGTGGCGCTAGGACCCTGGGCGCTCTCGTGAATCTGAGGCTCCTCGGGAGGGAGAGGCATGGGTTGATGTCTATCAAATGCCGTTTCGGACGGCACCGTCGGGTGGGCGCACAAGGGCGCCCCCGGTCCGGCGGGGCCTCGTCGGTGAGGTCCCGCGGCCGGAAGATCAGAAGTCGAAGCCGAGCTGGCCCCCGCTCTCCAGAGCGGCCGCCTCGGCGGAGAGGCGGACCTTCTTGAGATGGCGCCATCGGGGCATGGCGTCCAGGTAGGACCAGGAGAGCCGGTGGTACGGGGTGGGCCCCAGCTCTTCGAGGGCGGCCTTGTGGACGGGCGAAGGGTAGCCCGCGTTGGCCGCGAAGCCGTAGCCGGCGCAGTCGGGGCCCGCCTCCAGCTCCGCCATCATGGCGTCCCGCCGCACCTTCGCGATCACGGAGGCCGCGGCGACGGCGATGCAGGACTGGTCGCCCTTGATCACCGTGCGTACCCGCCAGGGGCTGCCGAGGTAGTCGTGCTTGCCGTCGAGGATCACCGCGTCGGGACGGACCGGGAGCTCGTCGAGGGCGCGGACGGCCGCGAGGCGGAGCGCCGCGGTCATGCCGAGTTCGTCGATCTCCTGCGGGGACGCCTCGCCGAGGGCGTAGGCGGTGACCCAGCGCTCCAGCTCGGCGGCGAGCACGGTGCGCCGCTTCGGGGTGATCAGCTTGGAGTCGGTCAGTCCCTCGGGGGGACGGCGCAGGCCGGTGACGGCCGCGCACACGGTGACGGGCCCGGCCCATGCCCCGCGTCCGACCTCGTCGACCCCGGCGACGATCTTGGCGCCGGTGGTGGCTCGGAGCGACCGCTCGACGGTGTGGGTGGGGGGTTCGTACGGCATGGCGCCTGACAGGTTACGCCGCCGGGTGCCGCGTGCGGTACCCGGATTCCCGTCAGGCGCCCCTCCCGCTCGCCGCGAGGCCGGTCAGGCCGGCCCGGAGCGCACCAGCGGCACCATGATCCGGTCGATGACGTCGGCCATCTCGCCGTCGGTCCATTCGCTGCCGCACACCTTCGTGCGGTACATCATGAGCGCGGGGATGACGTCGAGGACGAGGTCGTCGAGGGCGTCGGGGCGCACTTCTCCTCGCGTCATCCCGCGTTCGAGCACACGCGCGAAGAGCCGTTTCGAGGGGGCGACGACGCCTGTCTCGATCAGTGCGCGGAAGCGCACGGCGGAGCTCTCGTCGCACTCGTGAAGGACCGCGCGCAGGGCGAGGCCGGGGCGCGAGACCATCACGTCGCGGAGGCGGAGGCAGAGCTCGTACAGCTCGTCGCGGACATCGCCGAGGTCGGGGATCTCGGCGAAGCGGGGCAGTCCGGCCTGGAGGGCGTCGGCGACGAGGTCCTCCTTCGACGGCCAGCGCCGGTACACCGCGGCTTTGCCCGTCTGCGCGCCGAGCGCGACGCCCTCCATGGTCAGGCCGTTCCATCCGACGCTGCTCAACTGGTCGAGCGCCGCCTCCAGGATGGCGTGTTCGAGCACCGGTCCGCGTCTGCGCGGCGCCGCTCCGTCCGGCCGGGCGGCGGCCATGGAGCGCGAAGTCGTCATCAGGGTCTCTCCGTTGGGCCGAGGCGAACCACCGGCAGTACTCAGTGAACGGTTGCGTTCCCTGAGGGGGACTCACTACCGTGAAGAACAGTGAACGGTCGCGTTCACTGTTCTTCCGTGGGGGGATCCATAGTGACAACGACTCCGGTCGACGCACAGCCCGAGAAAGGCCTCGCCGGCTCCGGCGGCCGACGAGGAATCGCCCTGACGGTCATCGCCGCCTGCCAGTTGATGGTCGTCCTCGACGCCACGATCGTGAACATCGCGCTCCCGCACATCCAGGACGCGCTCTCCTTCTCCACCACCGACCTGTCCTGGGTGCTCAGCGCCTACACCCTGACCTTCGGCGGCCTGCTGCTCCTCGGCGGGCGGGCCGGCGACATCCTCGGCCGCCGCCGGGTCTTCATGGCCGGCATCCTGCTCTTCACCTTCGCCTCGCTGCTCGGCGGCTTCGCCCAGGAGCCCTGGCACCTGCTCGCCGCGCGGGCGCTGCAGGGCGTGGGCGGCGCGATCGCCTCGCCGACCGCGCTCGCCCTGATCACCACCACGTTCCCCGAAGGGCCGGAACGCAACCGGGCGTTCGGCGTGTTCGCCGCCGTCTCGGCCGGCGGCGGCGCGATCGGCCTGCTGGCCGGCGGCATGCTCACGGAGTGGCTGGACTGGCGCTGGGTGCTCTTCGTCAACGTGCCCATCGGCCTGCTGATCGTCTTCCTCGCCCCGCGGTACATCGACGAGTCGGAGCGCCATCCGGGGCGGTTCGACGTCGCGGGGGCCGCGACCTCGACCCTGGGCATGGCGGCGCTGGTCTACGGCTTCATCCGCGCCTCGGAGGAGGGCTGGAAGGACTCGCTGACCATCGGCTCGTTCGTCGCCGCGGTGCTGCTCCTCGCCGCCTTCGCGCTGGTCGAGTCGCGTGCGAGGGAGCCGATCACCCCGCTGCGGATGTTCGCCGACCGCAACCGCTCCGGCACGTACGTGATCATGCTGAGTCTCGCGGCGGCCATGTTCGGCATGTTCTTCTTCATCGTCCTGTGGGTGCAGAACGTCCTGGGGTACTCCCCCATCGCCTCCGGCCTCGCGTTCCTCCCGGTCACCGTGGCCATCGTGACGGGCGCCGGGCTGGCGCAGCGGTTCCTGCCCGCCCTGGGCCCGAAGCCGTTCATGGTGACCGGTTCCACGCTCACGGGCATCGGCCTGTTCTGGCTGACGTTCATCGAGGCGGACAGCGGCTACGCCGACGGGGTCCTCGGACCGATGGTCCTCTTCGGCTTCGGCATGGGCCTCAACTTCGTCACCCTGACGCTGACGGCCGTCTCGGGGGTCGCCCAGCACGAGGCCGGAGCCGCGTCCGGGCTGCTCAACGCGACGCAGCAGGTGGGCGGCTCGCTGGGACTCTCCATCCTGGTGACGGTCTTCGGCACGGCGAGCCGCACCGAGGGCGAGAAGCAGGCGGCCGACTTCCTCGCCACGGCGACGCCGGAGCAGCGGGCCGAGTTCCTGCGGACGGAGGAGCTCCCGGCCCCCTGGAGCCACGAGGTCCTGACCTCGGGCATCTCGACCGCGTTCACCGCGGCCGTCGCCATGGTGGCGGTCGCGCTGCTCACCGCGGTCCTGGTGATCCGGGTCCGCAGGAGCGACCTGGCGGCGCTCAGCGGAAAGGCCGAGGCCGCGGGCCCCGTGGCCTGAGGACGGCGCGGATGCCCGGCCCCGCGAGGGCCGGGCATCCGTCGCGTTCAGCTCCGGGCCGTGCCCCGCTCCATCCAGGCGGGAAGGTCCTCGGTCCGGTCCAGCCATTCGGACGGCGGCGCGCCCGCGGCTGAGGAGGCCACCACGCCGCCGGCGATGGCGCAGGTCGTGTCGACGTCCCCGCCGACCTGGGCCGTCGTCCAGAACGTGGTCGCGAAGTCGCCCAGGCCGCGGGCCGCCGACCAGAGGGCGAACGGCACCGTGTCGTGGGCGCTGGTCCGCCGGCCGCTGCCGAGCACGGCCGCGACGGTCCCCGCGTCGCCGTAGTCCAGCATGTCGCGGGCCCGGCGCAGCCCGGCGCCGACCGCGCTGCGCGGGACCAGGGCGACGACCCCGTCGAGCAGCGCCTCGGGCGTGGGCGGACCGGCCGGATCGGCCGCGAGGGCGGCCGCCGCGGCGACGGCCATGGCGCCGACGACGGCCTCGCGGTGCTGGTGGGTGGTGTAGGCGGAGATCTCGGCCTGGTGCGTCGCCTGCTCGGGGTCGTCCGCGTACCAGGCACCGAGCGGGGCGATGCGCATCGCGGCGCCGTTGCCCCAGGAGCCCTGGCCGTTGAAGAGCGCGGCGGCCAGCTCGCGCCAGTCGCCGCCCTCCCTGATCAGCCGGAGCATCCGGTTGACGGCGGGGCCGTAGCCCCGGTCGAAGTCGTGGTGCTCGGCGAAGGACATGGCCAGGGCGTCCTGGTCGATGCGGTCGTGCCGGGCGAGGACGGCCAGGACGGAGCAGGCCATCTCCGTGTCGTCGGTCCACTGCCAGGAGCCGGGGGGCAGCTCGCGCCGCTTCAGCAGGGGGTAGTTGGCGGGGACGAAGAACTGGGAACCCAGAGCGTCCCCCACGGCCAGTCCGCGCAGACTGGCGAGGGCGCGATCGAAGCGCCGGTCGAATGAGGAGTCAGCGGTCATCGGTGCGCCACTCTATCCGGTGGGGCCGTACGGTTCCGGGGTGCACCAGCGCTCGAACGGGCGGTCCAGCCGGTAGCGTCCGTCCTCCCCGAGCAGCAGGACCCGCGTCTCCGCGTTGCCCGGATTGGACAGCGACTCGAATTCGGCCACGCTCCAGTGGAACCACCTCATGCAGAAGAGACGCATGGTCAGCCCGTGGGTGACCAGCAGGACGTTCGGCGGGTGGTCGGGGGCCTCGAAGCTGCGGTAGAGGCTCTCCAGGAACGCCCCGACCCGGTCGTAGACGTCGGCTCCGGACTCGCCCTGCGCGAAGCGGTAGAAGAAGTGGCCGTACGCGTCCCGGTAGACCTTCTGGAGGCGTACGTCCTCCCGGTCCTGCCAGTTGCCCCAGTCCTGCTCCCGCAGCCTCGGCTCCTCGCGGACCCGGACCCGCCCCGGCGGCAGCCGGAAGGCCTGCAGGGTCTCGTGGGTGCGGCGGTAGGGCGAGACGTACACGCTCACCGCCTCGTCGCCGAAGAGTTCCCTGAGCCACACCCCCGTCTTCTCCGCCTGTCGTCGGCCGGTCTCGGTGAGCCGGAGTGCGTGGTCGGGCTCCCGTTCGTACACGGTGTCGTCGACATTGCCTTCGGACTCTCCGTGCCGTACGAGAACGATGCGCCGCGGTCGTGCCATGCTCCGACCCTAGAGGGAGGAGCCCCGTTCGGCTCAGTCGCGGAGGCGGCCGGAGTCCATCCGGCGTATTCGCCCGGTGAACCGGTGGCGCAGCGCGCGGTCGTGCGAGACCACCACGAGCGCGCCCGGCCACTCCTCCAGGGCCCGTTCCAGCTCCTCGACCAGGCCGAGCGCGAGGTGGTTGGCAGGTTCGTCGAGGAGGAGCAGGTCGGCGGGGCGGGCGAGCAGCCGGGCGAGCGCGAGCCTGCGCAGCTGTCCTGCCGAGAGGGCGCCCACGGGCACGGTGAGGTCGGCGGGCCGGAACAGCCCGTACGACAGCAGCCGTTCGGCGAGCCCGTCCTCGTCGAGCCCGAGCCCCAGCCCGTGGCCGAACGCGGCGAGCAGAGGCGCGGCGGGCCGCCGGACGGCGACCTCCTGGGACAGGAAGCCGACCCTCCCCCGGCGTCGCACTTCTCCCTCGTCGGGTGCGAGGTCGCCGGCCATGACGCGCAGCAGGGTGGACTTGCCCGCGCCGTTGTCCCCGTGGACGAGCAGCCACTCACCGGCCGCCAGGGTGAGGGCGTCGACGGCGAGCCGGTCCCCGACCCGGACGCGGTCCAGGGCGAGCAGTTCGCCGCGGGCCGCCCCGGTCTGCGGACGGGCGGTGAAGGCGAGGGGCGGGGCCGGCTCGGGCACCGGATGCCCGCTGAGCCGCCGCAGTCTCTCCCGGGCGTTGCGCACGCGTCCGGAGACGGACGCCTGGACCCGGCCTGCGGCCCGGTCGTAGGCCATCTTGTTGTTGTCCTTCATGACCCGGCCTGCGGCCACGGCGTGGGCCGTGCCCTCCGCGTACGCTTCCAGGCGCTCGGTCTCGGCGCGCCATTCCTCGTACTCCTGCCGTCGCCGCCGGCGCGTGGCCTCGTGGGCGGCGCGGAAGCCCGCGTATCCCCCGCCGTGACGGACGAGGCTCCGCCGGTCGGTGTCGACCTCGACGAGGGCGGTGGTGACGCGCTCCAGGAAGACACGGTCGTGGGAGACGGCGACGACGGTCCCCCGGTGGGCCCGGAGGGACTGCTCCAGCCAGTCGAGCCCGGCCGCGTCGAGGTGGTTGGTGGGCTCGTCGAGCAGGAGCACCTCGGGCGCGGCGGCGACGGCGCAGGCGATGCCGAGCCGGGCCTGTTCGCCGCCGGAGAGGGTGCCGAGCCGGCGGTCCCGGGCGATGCGGGCGAGCCCGAGGGCGTGGAGCGCTTTGTCGACACGGGCGTCGGCCTCGTATCCCCCGCCCAGTTCATAGGCGGTGAGCACTTCTCCGTACTCCGCGAGGTCGTCGGCCGCTCCGCCCTCCAGACGCGCTTCGAGGGTGCGCAGTCGCCCCTCCATGGCGCGGAATTCGGCCAGGGCGGCGTCGACGGCGTCCGCCACCGTGTCCTCCGGCGGCAGGTCGGGGGTCTGGCCGAGGAACCGCAGGCCGCCGTCGGTCAGGGTGGTGACCCGGCCCTCGTCCGGTGCGACCGCGCCGGCCAACAGGCGGAGGAGGGTGGACTTGCCCGCCCCGTTCTCCCCCACGATCCCGACCCGCTCCCCCGGGCGGACGGAGAGCGAGACGCGGTCGAGGAGCAGCCGCTCCCCGCGGGAGACGGTCACGTCGTGGAGCGAGATCTGCGCGGGCACGGCACCTCCCGGAGCGACGGCAAACACAACCCTTGTTGCGTTAGTGCGAGTGTGGCACACTCGGAACCACTAACGCAACAGGAGTGGCAATTGAACGACTCGACCGAGGAGCCCGAGGCCCCCGCGCCGGGCAGCCGCCGCCCCGGCGGCCGCACCGCCCGCACCCGGGCCGCCGTCCGCGACGCCGTCCTGACGGGGCTGGCCGAACACGGCTACCCCGCCTTGACCGTGGAGTACGTGGCGGAGCACTCGGGGGTGCACAAGACGACGCTCTACCGCCGCTGGGGCGGTGTGGAAGGCATGGTGGCCGACGCCCTCGACCTCGCCGGGGAAGACGCCTGGACGCCGCCGGACACCGGAAGCCTCACCGGCGACCTGCGCGCCCTCGCCCGGGAAGTCGTCGAGGGGTTCGGGGATCCGGCCCGCGCCGCCGCGCCCACCGCCTTCGTCGGCGCGGCGTTCCAGTCGCCGCGCGCCGCCGACGCCCTGCGCTCCTTCTACGCGGAACGGTTCCGCCGCTGCGAGGAGGTCGTGATCCGGGCGGTCGGCCGGGGCGAGGCGCCGGCCGGTACCGACGCCGGCGCGGTGGTCCGGGCGGTCTCCGCCCCGCTCTTCCTGCGTCTCTTCGTCACGCGCGAGCCCGTCGACGAGGAACTGGCCGACCAGGCGGCGAGGGCGACGCTGGCGGCCGTGGAGGCGGGCGTGTTCACCAGAAACGCGGAAGCACCGGCCACCGGACCCGCTCCCGCCGCTCCCGAGAGCTGAACCCTCAGACGGTCCAGGTGGATTCGAGCCGCACGACGTCACCCGTCAGCGCGGCCACGTCCGCCTCGGTCTGCGCCCGCAGGCCGAGGCGCTCCACCCGCTCCTCGCGGTACTTGCCGTGCTCCGCCGCTGAGTTCCACAGCGAGAGCACCAGGAACTCGTGCCCGGGCGCCTCGCCGAACAACCCCCGCAGCATGCCCGGCGACCCGGCCATCGCCGGGTTCCACACCTTCTCCTGCATCAGGGCGAAGTGCTCCACGCGCTCCTCGTGGACCCGGCAGTGCGCCACCCGGGCCACGTCCGCGTCGGCGAACCTCGGCTCGAAACCGGTCTTCACGTCGAAGCGGTGGTCGAAGAGCTTGACCTGCATGTCCTTGTACGTACCGGACTGCGCGGCGGCCAGCCGGTCGTGCGAGCGGGCCATGAAGGAGTCGTAGAAGGCCCGGCTCTCCCAGAAGGAGAAGATGTGCGCGATCTCGGGACGGGCCCGGCTCCAGCCACCGCCCTGCCCCCGGAAACCCGGCTCACCGAGCAGCCCCGCCCACTTCCGCTGCCCCCGCTCGAAGCCTCGACGGTCCACGACGGCGCAGCGAATCCACTTGACCAGCACCGCGCCATCGTACGGGTCCGAGGAGCACCCCGGCAGACCGTCACCACAGTTGGGCGGCGCGGCCCGGGACGCCGTCGGACACCCGTCCCTTTCACGCCAGTCGGAGGTCGAGTTCCGGCACGTCCCCGCCCCGGAACGGGGCTCGGCGCCCTCCGCCGACCCAACTGTCGTACCCGCGTGCCACCATGAAGAGGACTCAGGCTGCGGTACAGGTGGGGAAACGGGGAAAGAGGAGGCACCGTGAGCGGACTCAACAAGGGCGTCGGCAAGGTCGAGGTGGCGCTCAAGTGGGATCCGGCGCCCGCGGGCGCGCCCGCGCACGACCTGGATCTCGTCGCCGCCGTCTTCACCGCCGAGGACCCCTACGGCAGCCCCGCGCAGCTGGTCCACTTCGGCAGCCGCTCCCCCGACGGGACGATCACCCTTCTCCGCGACAGCCGCACCGGACAGGGCTTCGGCTACGACGAGGCGATGACGCTCGAACTGGACCGGCTGGCCCCCCGGTACGTCCGCGTGGTGGTCGGGGTGGCGATCCAGCAGGGCGGCGGCCGGGTCGTCTTCGGCTCCATAGCCCACACCGCCGTGCGCGTCAGCGAGGGCTACACGGAGCTGCTCGACGACGACTTCGCGGCGGTCGCCGACGCGACTGCGGCGACCGTCGTCGAGTTCACCCGGGACGGTTCGGCGGGCTGGACCTTCCGGCCCCTGTCCCGGGGGTTCGACGCCGACCCGCAGACCTTCGGCTCGCTCATGGGTTCCGCGCGCGCCTGACCTCCCCCGTCGCACCCGCACCGGACGAGCCCTCGCGGCGGCGGAGACGACGAGCGGGCGCCGGACACGACGAGCGCGGGCGCCGGACACGACGAAGGGCGGTGGAACCGGCTTCCGGTCCCACCGCCCGCCCGCCGGGATCATTCCCGACGGGTCATCGCCTCAGCTCAGCTGCAGCCGCTGGTCGAGCCGCAGCCCTCGCAGATGTAGCAGGAGCCGGCGCGCTGCATCTTCGTGCCGCAGGAGAAGCAGAGCGGGGCGTCGGCGCTGATGCCGAGCTGCATCTCGACGAGCTCCGCCGAGGTGTGCGCCTGCTTCGGGGCCGGGACCTCGGCCTTGGCCACGGGGACCGGAGCGGCGACGGCCTTCAGCTCCGTGGCGACCGGGGCGGACTGGGCCAGGCCCTCGACGTCGACCTCGACATCGTCGACGGACTGCTCGTAGGAGCCGGTCTCCAGGTGGCGCTGACGCTCCTCGGCGGAGTGGATGCCGAGGGCGGAGCGGGTCTCGAAGGGCAGGAAGTCCAGCGCCAGGCGACGGAAGATGTAGTCGACGATCGACTGCGCCATCCGCACGTCCGGGTCGTCCGTCATGCCGGCCGGCTCGAAGCGCATGTTGGTGAACTTCGAGACGTACGTCTCCAGCGGGACGCCGTACTGCAGACCGACGGAGACGGCGATGGAGAAGGCGTCCATCATGCCCGCGAGGGTGGAGCCCTGCTTCGACATCTTCAGGAAGACCTCGCCGAGACCGTCGTCCGGGTAGGAGTTGGCGGTCATGTAGCCCTCGGCGCCGCCGACGGTGAAGGAGGTGGTGATCCCCGGGCGGCCCTTCGGGAGGCGCTTGCGGACCGGACGGTACTCGACGACCTTCTCGACGGCCTCGCGGATCGTCGCCTCGGTCTTCGCGGTCACCTCGGCCTTCTCGTCCTCCTTCTTCTTGGCGGAGAGCGGCTGGCCGACCTTGCAGTTGTCGCGGTAGATCGCGAGCGCCTTGACGCCCAGCTTCCACGCCTCGAAGTAGATCTCCTCGACCTCCTCGACGGTCGCCGTCTCCGGCATGTTGACCGTCTTGGACAGGGCGCCCGAGATCCAGGGCTGGATGGCGGCCATCATGCGGACGTGGCCCATCGCGGAGATGGAACGCTCGCCCATCGCGCAGTCGAAGACCTCGTAGTGCTCGGTCTTCAGACCGGGGGCGTCGATCACGTTGCCGTGCTCGGCGATGTGGGCGACGATCGCCTCGATCTGCTCCTCCTGGTAGCCCAGGCGGCGCAGGGCCTGCGGGACGGTGCCGTTGACGATCTGCATCGAGCCGCCGCCGACCAGCTTCTTGAACTTGACCAGGGCGAGGTCGGGCTCGAGGCCGGTGGTGTCGCAGGACATCGCGAGACCGATGGTGCCGGTCGGGGCGATGACGGACGCCTGGGAGTTGCGGAAGCCGTTCTTGGCGCCGAGACGGACGACGTCCTGCCAGGCCTCCGTGGCGGCGGCCCAGATCGGGGTGTCCAGGTCGTCCATGCGGACGGCCTTGTCGTTGGCGTCGGCGTGCTGCTTCATGACGCGCTGGTGCGGCTCGGCGTTGCGGGCGTAGCCGTCGTACGGGCCGACGACCGCGGCGAGCTCGGCGGAGCGCTTGTACGAGGTGCCGGTCATCAGGGAGGTGATGGCACCGGCGAGGGCGCGACCGCCGTCGGAGTCGTACGCGTGGCCGGTCGCCATCAGCAGGGCGCCGAGGTTGGCGTAGCCGATGCCGAGCTGGCGGAAGGCGCGGGTGTTCTCGCCGATCTTCTGGGTGGGGAAGTCGGCGAAGCAGATGGAGATGTCCATCGCGGTGATGACGAGCTCGACGACCTTGGCGAAGCGCTCGACGTCGAAGGACTGGTTGCCCTTGCCGTCGTCCTTGAGGAACTTCATGAGGTTCAGCGAGGCGAGGTTGCAGGACGTGTTGTCCAGGTGCATGTACTCGCTGCACGGGTTCGAGCCGTTGATGCGGCCGGACTCGGGGCAGGTGTGCCAGTGGTTGATCGTGTCGTCGTACTGGATGCCCGGGTCGGCACAGGCCCACGCGGCCTCGGCCATCTTGCGGAAGAGCGCCTTGGCGTCGACCTCCTCGATGACCTCGCCGGTCATGCGGGCGCGCAGGCCGAACTTGCCGCCGGACTCCACGGCCTTCATGAACTCGTCGTTCACGCGGACGGAGTTGTTGGCGTTCTGGTACTGGACGGACGTGATGTCGTCGCCGCCCAGGTCCATGTCGAAGCCCGCGTCGCGCAGCGCGCGGATCTTCTCCTCCTCCTTGACCTTGGTCTCGATGAAGTCCTCGATGTCCGGGTGGTCGACGTCGAGGATGACCATCTTGGCGGCGCGGCGGGTGGCACCACCGGACTTGATGGTTCCCGCGGAGGCGTCGGCACCACGCATGAAGGAGACCGGACCGGAGGCGTTGCCACCGGAGGAGAGCAGCTCCTTGGAGGAGCGGATGCGGGAGAGGTTCAGGCCGGCGCCGGAGCCGCCCTTGAAGATCATGCCCTCTTCCTTGTACCAGTCGAGGATCGACTCCATGGAGTCGTCGACGGAGAGGATGAAGCAGGCCGAGACCTGCTGGGGCTGCGGCGTGCCGACGTTGAACCAGACCGGCGAGTTGAAGCTGAAGATCTGGTGGAGGAGGGCGTAGGTGAGCTCGTGCTCGAAGATCTCCGCGTCGGCGGGCGAGGCGAAGTAGCCGTACTCCTCACCGGCCTTCGTGTAGGTCTTCACGATGCGGTCGATGAGCTGCTTGAGACCGGTCTCGCGCTGCGGGGTGCCGACGGCCCCGCGGAAGTACTTGCTGGTCACGATGTTGACCGCGTTCACCGACCAGAAGTCGGGGAACTCGACGCCACGCTGCTCGAAGTTGATCGAGCCGTCGCGCCAGTTGGTCATGACGACGTCACGGCGCTCCCAGTTCACCTCGTCGTACGGATGCACGCCGGGGGTGGTGTGGATGCGCTCGATCCGCAGGCCCTTGCTCGCCGCCTTGGCTCCCTTGGCGCGGGAACCACGTGCCGGGCCGCTCGCCGTCTCTGTCATGCCGCCTCCCATATACGGGCAAAACACCCTTTGGCGCCCAGATAATCCCAGAGCACCGTCGTCTGTACTACGTTCTGTACTGCTTGACCCACGGGCACCGCACGGGTCGCCCGGGGCAGGTCTGTCCACGGCCGCGCGGCGGCCGGTCCGCCGGGCCTCCGAGGGCCCGGACCGCCGTCAGTCGGCGGCGCCGGCGGGAACGGGCACCTCGGGGGCACCGGTCCCGTCGTTCTCAGCGGGAGGCCGCACGCGGAGTTCCGCGATGGCGGCCTCGAAGTCCTCGAGTCCCTCGAAAGCCTTGTACACGGACGCGAAGCGCAGGTACGCGACGAGGTCGAGCTCCTGCAGCGGTCCGAGGATGGCCAGGCCGACGTCGTGCGTGGTCAGCTCGGCACTGCCGGTGGCGCGCACCGCCTCCTCGACCCGCTGGCCGAGCTTGGCCAGGGCGTCCTCGGTGACCGGTCGCCCCTGGCACGCCTTGCGGACGCCGGAGATGACCTTGGTGCGACTGAAGGGCTCGGTGACGCCGGAGCGCTTGACCACCATCAGCGAACAGGTCTCCACCGTGGTGAAACGGCGGGCGCAGTCGGTGCACTGGCGGCGACGTCGGATCGACGTGCCGTCGTCGGTGGTGCGGCTGTCGACGACCCGGCTGTCGGGGTGCCTGCAGAAGGGGCAGTGCATCGGTTACGACCCTCTCCTCACGGCACGACTGAACAGCCTCGCCGGGCCCGTCAAGGCCCGCGAAGCGACCACCAGCATAGGCGATCGAACGCGCCCTGACCGACCGGGGACCACTATCCCTGGGCGGCCGGTGACATCCAACCACTAGATCTAGGGTTGAGGAGGGTGCGACACCCCCGCGTGTCGCGGAGTCGCCGAAGGCGCGTCCGTGCTCCGCGGATGCGAGACTGAGAGAGCGCGCCGGGTCCGGAGACCCAGCCGCGAAGGCTACCCCAAGGGCGGGATCGACCCGCCGAGAGGGCACCCCCCATACACCCCCGCACATACGCGCGTAAGGCAATCTGCGGATTTTCACTCGAACGTGTGTTTGGCGCAACCTTTCGAAAGCTACTACCGTTGTGCCAGCCAGGGAGACCATTCGAGAGGGGCCGACGACGTGACCACCACCGCAGACAGCGCCACCATCACCGCCCAGGACCGCTCCCAGGGCCGACTCGAGCCGGTGCACGCCATGAACGACACCGCCATGAACGGCGAGGAGGCCGGGCGACCCGCCCGAGCCCTCCCCGGAAGGCCTCCAGGCATCAGGGCCGACAGCTCCGGCCTCACCGACCGCCAGCGCCGGGTCATCGAAGTCATCCGTGACTCCGTCCAGCGGCGCGGCTACCCGCCGTCGATGCGCGAGATCGGCCAGGCGGTGGGCCTCTCCAGCACGTCGTCGGTGGCCCACCAGCTGATGGCCCTGGAGCGCAAGGGCTTCCTCCGGCGCGACCCGCACCGCCCCCGGGCGTACGAGGTCCGCGGCTCGGACCAGCCCAGCACCCAGCCGACCGACACCACCGGCAAGCCCGCCGCCTCGTACGTGCCCCTGGTCGGCCGGATCGCGGCCGGCGGCCCCATCCTGGCCGAGGAGTCCGTCGAGGACGTCTTCCCCCTCCCCCGGCAACTGGTGGGCGACGGCGAGCTCTTCGTCCTCAAGGTCGTCGGCGACTCCATGATCGAGGCCGCCATCTGCGACGGCGACTGGGTCACGGTCCGTCGTCAGCCCGTCGCGGAGAACGGCGACATCGTCGCCGCCATGCTCGACGGCGAGGCGACGGTGAAGCGCTTCAAGCGCGAGGACGGCCACGTCTGGCTGCTGCCGCACAACGCCGCGTACCAGCCCATCCCCGGCGACGAGGCCACGATCCTCGGCAAGGTGGTCGCCGTGCTGCGGCGGGTGTGACCCCACCTCGCCGGCTCTGACCGGGCCCCGGGACCCACTGCGCCGGTCCCGGGGCCCGCTGTACGTCCCGTTTCTTCTGGCTCACGTCGGCCCCGGCTCTCCGCCGGGGCCGACGTGCTTCCGGCGTCGGGCTCAGGCGCCGTCCGCCTTCGCGGCGGCGTCGATCGCCGCGAGCGACCTCCGTACCTGATTGCGGTCGGTCGTGTACCAGAAGTCGGGCATCGAGGCCTTCAGATAGCTGCCGTACCGCGCGGTGGCGAGCCGCTGGTCCAGTACGGCCACCACGCCCCGGTCACCCGTCGCCCGGACCAGCCGGCCCGCGCCCTGGGCCATCAGCAGTGCCGCGTGCGTCGCCGCCACCGCCATGAAGCCGTTCCCCCCGGCCTCCTCGACGGCCTTCTGGCGCGCGCTCATCAGCGGGTCGTCGGGGCGCGGGAAGGGGATCTTGTCCATGACGACCAGCTGGCAGCTGGCGCCCGGCACGTCCACGCCCTGCCAGAGCGACAGGGTGCCGAAGAGGCAGGTCCGCGGATCCGCCGAGAAGTTCTTGATCAGCTCCCCCAGGGTGTCCTCGCCCTGGAGCAGGATGGGGAACTCGGGGATGCGGCTCCGCAGCTCCTCCGCCGCCAGCTGCGCCGCCCGCATCGAGGAGAAGAGCCCGAGGGTCCGTCCGCCCGCCGCCTGGATCAGCTCGGTCAGCTCGTCGAGCATGTCGCCCCGCTCGCCGTCCCTGGCCGGCTTGGCCAGGTGCTTGGCGACGTACAGGATGCCCTGCTTCGGGTAGTCGAACGGGGAGCCGACGTCGATGCCCTTCCACACGGGCAGGTCGTCGCCCGTGACGCCCTCGGGAGCGAGGCCCAGCGAGGCGCCCACCCCGTTGAAGTCGCCGCCGAGCTTGAGCGTGGCCGAGGCGAGGACGACGGAGCGCTCGGTGAAGAGCTTCTCCCGCAGCAGCCCGGAGACCGAGAGCGGGGCGACCCGCAGCGAGGCCCCGAAGCGGTCGTGCCGCTCGTACCAGACGACGTCGTACTCGGAGCCCTGGGTGATCCGCTCCGCGACGCCGTGCACGGTCTCGACCGAGGCCATCGCCTGCTTGCGGACCGCGTCCTCGTCCTGCACCGAGCGGTCCCGGGTGTTCCCCAGCGCGGTGATCACGGCGCGGGCCGCGTCGCGCAGCGTCATCAGCGCGTACGCCAGGTCCTCGGGGATCTCCTCCAGGCGGCCCGGGAGGGCCAGCTCCATGACCCGCTCGAAGCCCTCCGCGGCGGTCTGGAGCTGGTCGGCGACCTTCTCGTCGACCAGCTTGGCGGCTCGGCGCACCGCCCGGTTCACCTGGCCCGGGGTGAGTTCGCCGGTCGCGACGCCGGTGACCCGGGAGACCAGCTCGTGGGCCTCGTCGACGATCAGGACCTCGTGCTGCGGCAGCACGGGGGCGCCCTCGATCGCGTCGATGGCGAGGAGGGCGTGGTTGGTGACGACGACGTCGGCGAGCTTGGCGCGCTCGCGGGCGGCCTCGGCGAAGCACTCCGCGCCGTACGCGCACTTGCTCGCGCCGAGGCACTCGCGGGAGGAGACCGAGACCTGGCCCCAGGCCCGGTCGGAGACGCCGGGCGTCAGGTCGTCCCGGTCCCCGGTCTCCGTCTCGTCCGCCCAGTCGCGTAGCCGGAGCAGGTCCTGGCCGAGCTTGCTGGTGGGCGCGGCCGCCTCGAAGGGGTCGAAGAGGCCCTCCTCCTCGTCCTGCGGGACGCCCTCGTGGAGGCGGTGCAGGCACAGGTAGTTCGACCGGCCCTTGAGCATGGCGAACTGGGGGCGGCGGCGCAGCTGCGGATGGAGCGCGTCGACCGTCCGCGGCAGGTCGCGCTCGACGAGCTGGCGCTGGAGCGCCAGCGTGGCCGTGGCCACCACCACCCTCTCCCCGTGGGCGAGCGCCGGCACCAGGTAGCCGAGCGACTTTCCGGTGCCGGTGCCCGCCTGGACGAGCAGGTGGGAGTTGTCGTCGATGGCCTCGGCCACGGCCTCGGCCATGGTGACCTGGCCGGGGCGCTCCGTGCCGCCGACGGCTGCGACGGCGGCGTGGAGGAGGTCGGGGAGGGATGGCTTCGTCATAGCGTTCCCACCCTACGGGGCGGCACCGACAGCCGGAGCACCCCTCGGGATCACGCGAGGGGGTTGGGGACGGTGCCGTGGACGGCCGCGTGCGGGCGGTCGGAGCGGTCCCGGTAGCCGTCCATGTGCAGTCGGTTGCGGTTGAGGCAGAGCCGCTCGATCCGGGGGGTGAGCAGGTCGAAGAGCTCGAACCGGTCCTTCAGCTCGGGGAAGCGCTCCTGGTGGCGGAGGATCTCCGCGCGGACGAGGGCCCAGAAGTCCTCCTCGGGGACCTGGAGTTGTTCCTCGCAGAGCGGGGCGAGGTAGCGGAAGACACCGACGAAGAGCCCCGAATGGATGAATTGGGTGAGGAAGCCGGGCTCCTCGGTGAGGAGGACGGCGCGGACGTCGTCGGGCATCGCGTCGTGCTCGGGGAGGGGGTGGGCGCTGATGTTGACGTCGTCGACGAAGTCCTTGATCGCCAGTCGGACGGGGACGTCCTGGTCGTCGTAGACGACGATCGCGTTCTCGCCGTGCGGGGAGAAGACGGTGCCGTAGCGGTAGAGGAAGTGGAGCAGCGGCGGCAGCAGCGCGGCGAAGAGCCGCCGGAGCCAGACGGCGGGGGCCAGGCCGGAGCGCTCGACGAGTTCGGCGACGAAGGCGCGGCCCCCGGGGTCGGTGTGGAGCAGCGAGGCGAGGGTGCGGGCGCGTTCGCCGGGCGGCAGCCGGAGCGGTTCGCGCCAGATCGCGCCGAGCAGTTCCTTGTACTGGTACGGGACTTCGGGCAGCCGGTCGTAGAGGGGGTGCTCGACGGTGACGGAGGCGACTTCGCCGAGGAGGATCACGCCGCATTCGTCGCGGAGGAAGGGGTCGGCGTCGCGCAGGCCGTGGACCCAGGCGGTGACGGCGGGGGCGGCGAGGGTGCGTTCGGTGGGGAGGCCGCGCCAGACGAGGGTGTTGAGCACGGAGAGGGGCAGTTTGACGGTGTGCCGGTCGGGTCGGCTGGTGTTGAGGAAGGTGCGGATGGACTGCTGCGGCAGGCGGAGGTCGTCGTCGGCGGGGAGCGGGACGATGGTGCCGGCGGCGACGGCGGGGGCGTAGAGCGGGAGCAGGATCTCGTCCCACTGCCAGGGGTGGACGGGCAGCAGCAGGTAGCCGTCGGGGTCGAGGCCGCGGGCGGTGAGGCGGGCGCGGAAGGCGTCCCGGACGGACGGGTCGAGTTCGCGGGCGTAGAGGCGGTCGGGGGTCTCCAGGCCGGCGACGCCGCGGTAGGCCGCGATGCGGTTGCTGACCGCGATCCACGGGAGCCGGGTGGCGCGGCGGGCCTCGGGGGCCCACCGGGCGGCGTCGGTGGCGGAGAAGCCGATGCGGCCCTTGTTGAGGACGAGCCAGGGGTGGCCGGTCTGGTGGCCTTCGAGCTCGGCGTAGGAGAGGTCGGCGAGGCGGTCGGCGGTGAGGGCCGTGTGGTCGAGGCGGGCCTCGGCGGCGAGGGTGGTGGAGAGCTCGCGGATGAGGTGGCCGAGGGTGGCGCCGTCGAGTCCGAGGAGGCGGCGGGCGCGGACGAGGAGATCGAGGGGGTCGGTCAGCGGCCGGCCCTCGTGGGTGATCGTGTCGGGGTCGACACGCCAACCGCCGTAGGCGCCGCGACGGGCGGTGAAGGCGAGGGTGGTCGCGTCGTCGAGGGCGAGGGCGTACCGGCCGGGGGCGGCGTCGCCGTCGTCACCGTCACCGTCGTTCGGGAGGGGGACGGGGACGGGGACGGGAGCGAGGATCTCCTCGTAGGCGAACTCGCCGAGGGCCTTGGCGAGGGTGCGGGCCGAGGCGCGGGTCCAGGCGGTGGGGTTGAGCTCGGGGGGCGCGAGCAGTTCGGGCGCGGGGGCGGCGGTCGCCGCGGGTCGTGCGGAGTCGTGGGGTGCTGGGGACGTCGTCACAAGGACTCCTCGAAGTGGGAACCGCTGTGGGTCGAGCGGTGTATCAAAGGCAGAGGGTGTTCACAGAACGTGACGGAGGGACCGGTCACGGATCATGAGCGCGGCTCTTTTGTCGGGAAGGTCGACTTCCGCCGCGTAGCGGAAGCCGGCGCTGAGGAAGGCCGAGACGGAGGGGGTGTTGCGGATGTCGGGTTCGGCGACGACGCGGGTGCAGCGGGGACGGTGGTCGAGGACGAGATCGGCGACGGCCCGCAGGAGTGCGGTGCCGACTCCCCGTCCGCGGTCGGCGACGCCTCCGAGGAGGAGATGGATACCCGTGTCGTGCGGACGGGCCGGGTAGGCGCGGGCGAGCGGGTCGAGGTCGGCGCGGTAGATCTCGAAGTAGCTCATCGGGGTGGAGTCGAGCAGACCGAGGCAGGGGACGCTGCGGCCGTCGCCTTCGAGTTGGGCGCGGACGTGGTCGGCGGTGACGGTGTCGGGCCCGGCGAGTTCCCAGAAGGCGGCTACGGCGGGGTCGTTCATCCACCGGGTGAGCAGGGACAGGTCGCGTTCCAGGCGGACGGGGGCGAGGCGGAAGCCGCCGAAGCGGGTGTCCGCCGGTGCCCAGGAGGCGACGGAGTCGAGCAGGTCGCCGTCGAGACGTCCGTCCAGGGGCTCGTCGTGGTCGGCGACGGCGGGGGACGACGGCTGTCCTGCGGTTCCGGCGGTGAGGAGGGCGACGAGGTCGTCAACGCGCAGGTCGAGGGTGTCGTCGCCCGCCGGGTCGTCCGAGGAGAGACCGGCGCCACCGGTGCCGGTGGCGGGTCTGTGGTCGGGAGGTATGGACATGGGGCGGGTCTTCCGTGGGTCGTGGGCGTCCCGGCGGTGGGTGGGCCCGGGAGGCGCCGGCGGGTGCGGGACGTCCGGGGGTCAGGCGCGGAGGGGGTTGGTGATGGTGACGTAGACGGACTGGGTGTCGACGGGCCCGACCAGTTCGTCGAGGCCGTGGAGGCGGGTGAGGAGGTTGGCCTTGCTGCGGAGGGTGGCCGCTTCGAGGAGGCGGTGCGGGAGGGGTGAGCCGAGGCCGGTGGCGGAGGTGAGGAAGGAGCGGAAGGCGGCGAGCAGGATCCGCTCGTCGGCGAGGTGCTGGGCGCCGAAGGCGCCGATCAGACCGAGGACGTTGTTGATGCCGAGGTAGTAGGCGAAGCGCTCGTCGGTGACCTGGTCGGAGACGAAGGTGTCGCTGTGGGCTCCGATGCCGGGGAGCCGGCTCTCCAGCTCGGCGCGGTGGGACTCGCGGAAGTAGTAGCCCTGGTTGTCGCGGTAGCGGCCGCCGGTGGGCCAGCCGTCCGCGTCGAGGAGGACCAGGGTGTTCTGCTGGTGGGCTTCCAGGGCGATGCCGGCGTGGCCGTCGAGCCAGAGGACGGGGCGGACGACCTGGTCGAGGTAGCGCAGGAACCACTCGGCGGAGACGGCGGCGACGGGGCGGCCGGTGCGGGCGGCGAGCCGGGCGATGAGCTCGGTGAGGCGGGAGCTCATGCCGGTGGTTCCCGGCCGGGGGCGGGGGGCGGTGAGGGCCGCGAGGCAGACGGCGTCGTCGCCGGGGCCGAAGGGGTTGTGCCGGATCATCAGGTCGAGTCCGGGCACGGGGGTGCCGTCGGGGGTGTCGACGGCGAGCCAGGCGGGGTCCCGGACGATGTCGAAGCCGGGGTGGACGGCCTGCCACTCGTCGACGAGACCGGTGCGCAGGAGCCGGTGGACCTCGACGCCGCGGTGGAGTTCCTTGCGGAGGTTCTCGCGGCGGGAGTTGGTGATGCGCAGGCCGAGCGAGAGCTTCAGCATGGCGCGGGCGCCGGGGCGGTGGACGGTGCGGACGGAGGAGGTGGGGTGCCAGTGGCTCCCGTGGGGGCCCAGGTCGTGGAGGAGGCCCTGGTCGAGGAGGGCGCGGATGTCGGGGCGGTGGAGGAGTTCGCGGGCCTGCCAGGGGTGGAGGGGCAGGGGGGCGGTGCCGGTGGGGTGGGCGAGTCCTTCGGCGAGGCCGGTGGCGAGCTGTTCGGCGGTGACGGGCCGGCCCTGCTCGGTCCAGGCGGAGTCGGAGACGAGGAGGGAGCGGTCGACGGCGAACCAGTGGAGGGGGAAGGAGCCGTGGAGTTCGGGCGAGTAGAGGCGGGACTCGGCGTCGGAGAGTCCTTCGCGGCTCTTGGGGGTGGGGTGGAGCGGGTGGCCGAGGAGGAGGGACTGTTCGGCGGCGAGGAAGAGGTCGGCGTCGGGACGGGGGTGGGGGTCGTGGCGGCGTGCGGCGAGGAAGTCGGCGGTGCGCCGGGCGGAGTCGGCGACGCGGCCGACGAGTTCGGTGGCCTCGGGGCGGCCGGTCTCGCGGCTGAGGAGGGCGGCGAGGGTGACGGCGTCGACGGCCGGGGCGGTGGAGGGGAGGCCTTCCAGGGCGGGGGCGCCGAAGCGGTGCCAGCCGGTGGGCGACCAGTAGCGGACGGGGACGAGGAGGGCGGTGCCGCTGGCGTCGAGGGGGATGCGGAGGGTGGTGGTGTCGGGGGCGGGGAGGTTCTTCTCCCGGACCCAGCAGCGGAGGAGGTTCTCGACGGTGGCGGTGTCGGCGGCCCGCTGGGGGTCGGGGTCGTCGAGGGGGTCGGTGGCGGGGGTGCCGGAGCGGTGGGGGGTGGCGGCCGGGCCGGTTCCGGGGCGGGGCGTCCGGAGGGGGGCGGGGCCGGTGTGCTGGCGCGGGACCGTGGGTTCCTCGGCGGTGGGGTGGGGCTCGGTCTCGGGCACCTGGGAGGTGGGGGTGGCGTTCACGCGGGTTTCCTTGGTGAGGGGGCCGGGGGCGGTCCGGGTCAGTGGGAGGGTCCAGGAGCGGGCCGGTGGGGGGAGGGCGGCCGGGGGACGTGGGCGCGGTCGGCGGCGGCGAGGGCGTCGGCGAAGCGGTCGAGGACGGCGGTGGCCTGCTCGTCGGTGAGGGTGAGCGGAGGAAGGAGGCGCACGACGGCGGAGTGGCGGCCGCCGAGTTCGACGATGAGTCCGCGGGCGAGGCATTCCCGCTGGACGGCGCGGGCGAGGGCCGGGGCGGCGGGCGCGACGGCGTCGTCGGGGCCGGCGGCTTCGGGGTCGACGAGTTCGACGCCGATCATGAGGCCGCGGCCTCGGACGTCACCGACGCGGGGGTGGGCGGCCCGGAGGCCCTGGAGCCGTTCGAGCATCCGGGCGCCGAGGGTGGCGGCCCGTTCGGCGAGCCGGTTCTCGCGGACGTACGCGAGGGTGGCGGTGCCGGCGGCCATGGCGAGCTGGTTGCCGCGGAAGGTGCCGGCGTGGGCGCCGGGTTCCCAGGCGTCGAGCCCGGAGCGGTACACGATGACGGCGAGCGGGAGGGAGCCGCCGATGGCCTTGGAGAGGACCATCACGTCGGGCACGACGCCGCTGTGCTCGACGGCCCAGAAGGCGCCGGTGCGGCCGACGCCGGTCTGGACCTCGTCCACGACGAGGGGGACGGAGTGGCGGGCGGTGATGCTCCGCATGCGGCGCATCCAGGCGTCGGGGGCGGGGAGGACGCCGCCTTCGCCCTGGACGGCCTCCACGATCATCCCGGCGGGGGTGGTGACGCCGCTCTTCGGGTCGTCGAGGAGGCTCTCGGTCCAGCGGGCGGAGAGTTCGGCGCCGCGTTCGCCGCCGACGCCGTAGGGGCAGCGGTACGACTGGGGGTACGGGAGCCGGGTGACCCGGACGTCCTCGGCGCCGCCGGACACGGCGAGGGCTCCGGCGGTCATGCCGTGGTAGGCGCCCGTGAAGGCGAAGATGCCGCGCCGGCCGGTGGCGGTGCGGACCAGTTTCAGGGCGGCTTCGACGGCGTCGGTGCCGGCGGGTCCGCAGAACTGGACGCGGGCGTCGGCGGCGAGTTCCGGAGGGAGGGTGGCGAAGAGTTCGGAGGTGAAGGCGTCCTTGACGGGGGTGGCGAGGTCGAGGACGTGGAGGGGCGCGCCGGAGTCGAGGACCTTGCGGATGGCTTCGAGGACGACCGGGTGGTTGTGGCCGAGGGCGAGGGTGCCGGCGCCGGAGAGGCAGTCGAGGTAGCGGCGCCCGTCGGCGCCCTCGATGGTCAGGCCGCGCGCGCGGACCGGGACGATCGGCAGCGAGCGGGCGTAGGTGCGGGCGGCGGACTCGCGCTGGGCCTGCCGCCGCAGGATGGCCTCGTAGCCGCCGCCCGCCGCCGTCCCGTAGCCGCGCCGGGTCGACGCGGCGGGACCGCCTGCCGGGGAGCCACCCGCCGGGGAGCCGGCCTCCGGGCGGCCGTCCGTCGGGAGGCCACCCGCCTGGCGGCCGTCCGCCCGGAGGCCGTCTGCCGGGGGGTCCTCCGCCGTGGGGGCTGTCGGCTCGGGGGCTTCTGTCGCGGCTCGGTCCGCGACGGGGTCTTCCGCCCTCGGGTGCCCCATGGTCCCCGCGCCCGCCGCCTGCTCCGGGACGGCGCCCGTCCCCGCCTCCGCGGCCGGATTCGGGACGGCGTCCGTTCCCGCCCCCGCGGCCGGATTCGGAACGGCGTCCGTTCCCGTCCGCGCCGCCGGTCCCGGGAGCGGGCCGGTGTCGGTGGCCGGCGCCGGAGCGGTACCGGTGTCGGGGTCCGGCGTCGAGGGCCGGGTGGGGGCGGTGGCTGGAACTGATTCGGTCACGGCCACGGCTCGGTGTCCTCCCGCGATAACAGTTGCGTTGCACATCGGCGGGTCGTCGGAGCGCGCCCAAGGGCCGCTCCGAACGCCACCGTTGTGTCCCCCGTCCGTACCAACGACGGGAACTGCCGGGGAACACGGGCCGACGGCAAGATCCTTGGCGTGTCCCGGATCACGGCATGACAACGGCCGTACCGCCTCCGGAACCGGGTACGGGGCGCGTACCGTCCCCTCCGGCACCGGCATAGTGGGGGCCGTCGTTCCCGGGTCCGTCCGGACCCGGGTGCGACCGATGCTCAGACATGCACCAGTTGACGTAGTCCCAGGGGGATCACGAGATGCGATCGATTCGTCCGCTGCTGATGGCGGCGTCCGCCGTCGCGGCGCTGACGCTCACCGCGACGGCCTGCGGCCCGACCGAGGAGAACGCGGGAGACAAGCCCAGTGCGCCGGTGAGCGAGAACCCGGTCGACAAGATCAAGATTCCGGACGACCTGAAGCAGCGCCTGAAGGACCACGGAATCGACGTCGACAAGTGGCGCGACGGCGAGTGGAGGAACTGGGACAAGGACAAGTGGCTCCGTGAGGCGAAGGACTTCGTCAACCCGATCATCGAGGACCTCTGGGACCCGGACCGGATGCGGGACGCCGAGCGTCCGGAGCGGCCGGTCGAGGAGGAGGACATCTCGGGCGACGAGGGTGTCACCGACCCGACGCCGGACCCGGTGAAGGCGGCGGCGGTCCCGGCGAAGTACCACGCCAACTCGCCGGCGTCCGGCAAGGTGTTCTTCGACGGCCCCGACGGGTCGATGGTCTGCTCGGCCACCGTGGTGAAGGACCCGGCCCACCCGGGCAAGTCCAACCTGGTGTGGACGGCCGGCCACTGCGTCCACAAGGGCAAGGAGGGCGGCTGGTACCGCAACATCGCCTTTGTCCCCTCGTACAACGACGACGCGATGGAGACCTCCGCGCTGGAGAAGGCGACGCGCGAGCAGATCGCCCCGTACGGCGTGTGGTGGGCGGACTGGGTGAAGACCTCCGACCAGTGGATCGCGCAGGGCGCGTCCACCGGTGGCGCGGGCGCCCCGTACGACTTCGCGGTCATCCAGGTGACGCCGGAGAAGGGCTCCACCGGCAAGTCGCTGGAGGAGACGGTCGGCACGGCCCTGCCGGTCGAGTTCAACGCCCCGGCGGTGCCGAAGATCGCGAAGATGACGGCGACCGGTTACCCGGCGGCGCCGCCGTTCGACGGCCAGAAGATGTTCCAGTGCGCCGACAAGCCGGGCCGGCTGTCGCTGAAGGCGGAGCAGCCGACGATGTACCGGATCGGCTGCACCATGACGGCTGGTTCGTCCGGTGGCGGCTGGGTCGCGCAGGGCAAGGACGGGCAGCCCGCGCTGGTGTCGAACACCTCGATCGGCCCGTCGACGGCCGGCTGGCTGGCGGGTCCGCGGCTCGGCCCCGAGGCCAAGGCGATCTTCGACGAGGTCAGCAAGAAGTACGCCGGGCAGTGATCCGGTGACCGTACGCGTCTGAGGGGGCGGGACCGGACGGTCCCGCCCCCTCGGCGTGGCGACGGCTCCGGTCGTGACGGGACGGAGCGTGACGGGACGGAACGTGACGGGACGGAAAGTGACGGGACGGAACGTGACGTGACGGAACGTGACGGGAATCGGCCGCCCTGGGGCGGCGGGCTCGTCGGCCGACCGCTGGTACCGGGCATGCCGGGGCCGTCCAGGCGGGGGAAAGGCCCGAGCAGGCCCCTCACAGCCCCGGCTCGGTCCGGGAAAGGTCCCGGAAAAGGTCTCCGGCCCCCTCCCGTGCTCGGGAGGGGGCCGGAGACCTTCTGTGCGGGCCGTGGCACGGGGTCGTGCCACGGATCGTGCTCGCTAGTGCGCGGCGGGGACGTACGGCGCGAGGGCCGCCGCCAGTTCCTCGTGCACCCGGGCCTTGACCAGGGTGCCCTCCGGGGTGTGCTCCTCGGAGAGCATCTCGCCCTCGGCGTGGACGCGGGAGACGAGACCGCCCTGCGTGTAGGGCAGGAGGACCTCGATCTCCACCTCCGGGCGCGGCAGCTCGCGGTCGATCAGGGCGAGCAGCTCCTCGATGCCTTCGCCCGAGCGGGCGGAGACGGCCATGGAGTGCTTCTCGACGCGGAGCAGGCGCTGGAGGACCAGCGGGTCGGCCGCGTCGGCCTTGTTGATGATCACGATCTCCGGCACGTTCACCGCGCCGACGTCCCGGAAGACCTCGCGCACGGCGGCCAGCTGCTCCTCCGGGGCGGGGTGCGAGCCGTCCACCACGTGCAGGATGAGGTCGGCGTCGGCGACCTCCTCCATGGTGGAGCGGAACGCCTCGACCAGGTGGTGCGGCAGGTGCCGGACGAAGCCGACCGTGTCGGCCAGGGTGTAGACCCGGCCGGACGGCGTCTCGGCCCGGCGGACGGTCGGGTCCAGGGTGGCGAACAGCGCGTTCTCCACCAGGACGCCGGCGCCCGTGAGGCGGTTGAGCAGCGAGGACTTGCCCGCGTTGGTGTATCCGGCGATGGCGACCGACGGCACCTTGTTGCGGCGCCGCTCCTGCCGCTTGATGTCGCGACCGGTCTTCATCTCCGCGATCTCCCGGCGCATCTTCGCCATCTTCTCGCGGATGCGGCGCCGGTCGGTCTCGATCTTGGTCTCACCGGGGCCACGGGTGGCCATGCCGCCACCGCCGCCGCCACCCATCTGCCGGGAGAGCGACTGACCCCAGCCGCGCAGACGCGGCAGCATGTACTGCATCTGCGCGAGGGCGACCTGCGCCTTGCCCTCTCGGGACTTGGCGTGCTGGGCGAAGATGTCGAGGATCAGGGCGGTGCGGTCGACCACCTTGACCTTGACGACGTCTTCGAGGGCGATGAGCTGGCCGGGGCTGAGCTCGCCGTCGCAGACGACGGTGTCGGCGCCGGTCTCGACGACGATGTCCCGCAGCTCCTGGGCCTTGCCGGAACCGATGAAGGTGGCCGGGTCGGGCTTGTCGCGGCGCTGGATCACGCCGTCGAGGACGAGGGCGCCCGCCGTCTCGGCGAGGGCCGCGAGCTCCGCGAGGGAGTTCTCGGCGTCCTGCACGGTCCCCGAGGTCCAGACGCCGACGAGCACGACGCGCTCCAGGCGCAGCTGCCGGTACTCGACCTCGGTGACGTCCTCGAGCTCGGTGGAGAGGCCCACGACGCGGCGCAGGGCCGCGCGCTCGGAGCGGTCGAACTGGTCGCCGTCCCGCTCTCCGTCGATCTCGTGGCTCCAGGCGACGTCCTCTTCCATCAGGGCATCGGCCCGAAGGCTCTCGGTGCGGCGCGACTGCGCGAAGCTCTGCTCGTCCTGGGAAGGGGAAGAAGAGGAGGTCATTGGATCCTTACGTCGGTTGAAACGATGATGTCGGTACAACGTGCGGCGGCTCCGGAAGATTCCCCGGGGGAAACCCGCCGCCCGGCCGCGTCGCCGACCTGAAAATGGTGACACGGCCGCCCCGCGCCCGTCACGCGGGTTTCCTCAGGGCTGGGCGTCCCCGGGCGGCAGGCTGCGCCAGTCCGGGTGTCCGGGCATCGGCGGGGTCCTCTCCCCGTACAGCCAGCCCGCGAAGAAGGCGTCGAGCTCCCGTCCGGAGACCTCTTCCGCCAGCGCCGTGAAGTCGGCGGTCGTGGCGGTGGAGTCCCGGTGGTCGGCGACCCAGCGCCGCTGGAGCCGGTCGAAGGCACCGGTGCCGATCTCCTGCCGGAGGGCGTAGAGGACGAGGGCGCTGCCGTCGTAGACGACGGGCCGGAAGAGGCTGATCTTCCGGCCGGGCGCGGGCGGGCGGGGCGCCGCCGGCGGCCCGCCGTCCGCGCGCCAGCCGTCGGAGGCGGTGTACGCGGCCTTCATCCGCCGCTCCAGGGACCGGCCGGCCGTCTCGTCGGCGTACAGCGCCTCGTACCAGCTGGCGTGTCCCTCGTTGAGCCACAGGTCGGACCAGGTGCGCGGGGAGACGCTGTCGCCGAACCACTGGTGGGCCAGTTCGTGGATCATGACCGCGTCGACGTACCACTCGGGGAAGCGGGTGTCGGTGAAGATCCGGCGCTCGAAGAGGGAGAGGGTCTGGGTCTCCAGCTCGAAGCCGGTGGTGGCGTCGGCGACCAGCACGCCGTACGTCTCGAAGGGGTACGGGCCGACCTTGCCCTCCATCCACTCCAGGTGGCCGGGGGTCCTGCGCAGCCAGGGCTCCATCGCCTCCCGGTCCTGGGCGCGGACCACGTCCCGCACGGGCAGGCCGCGCGGGCCGGTGCGGTGCAGGACGGCGGAGCGGCCGATGGAGACCTGGGCGAGCTCGGTGGCCATGGGGTGGCGGACGCGGTAGGTCCAGGTGGTGGTGGCGCCGTGGTCGGCGCGGCCTGCGGGCAGGCCGTTCGCGACGGCGGTCAGGTCGCTGGGGGCGGTGATCCGGAAGGTGAAGGCGGCCTTGTCGGAGGGGTGGTCGTTGGAGGGGAAGACCCGGTGGGCGGCGTCGGCCTGGTTGGCCATGGCGAGGCCGTCGGAGGTGCGGACCCAGCCGCCGCTGTCGGCGGGGCCGCGCGGGTCGCTGGTGTGGCGGACGGTGACGGTGACGGTCTCGCCCGCGTCGATCGGCGCGACGGGGGTGACGACCAGGTCCTCGCCGCTGGTCTCGTGGGCGGCGGGCAGGCCGTCGACGGTGACGCCGGAGACGGTGCCGTGGGTGAAGTCGAGGTGGAGCCGGTCGAGGTCGGCGGTGGCGAGGGCCTCGACGCGGGTGACGGCGGTGAGCGGCTCGGTGTTTACGCCGGAGTAGGTGAGGTCGATGTCGTAGGCGAGGACGTCGTAGCCGGGGTTGCCGAGGTGCGGGAAGAGCGGGTCGCCGATGCCGAGCGGCGCGGGGGCGGGCAGCGCGGCGGCGACCAGGCCGGCGGTGGCGGCGACGAGGGCGGCGGACCGGAGCCAGGGCCGGCGGCCCGGCCGGGCCCGGCCGCCGCCGGGCGACGGGGCGGTCTCGGGGGCCTGCGGGGCGGCGACGAGGGCCGGACGGGCGGGCGGGGAAGTGTGCGCCATGGGCCAGGGCTACCAGGGTCCCGCCCCGCTCCCCCGGCCGACGCGCGCACCCGCCACCCGAAGGAGGTCACTCCGGGCGGGTTCCGGACGGGCCGGCCTCAGCGGCGGTGGGTGCGGCCGACGTCGTAGACGCCGGGGACGTCGCGCATGGCCCGCATGAGACCGGGGAGTTCGGCGGCGTCGACGAGCTGGAGGGTGTACGTGTGGCGGACGCGCTGCTCGTTCGGCGGCTCGACGGTGGCGGAGACGACCTCGGCGCCGGCGGTGGCGATGGCCTCGGTGAGGTCGGCGAGCAGACCGGGGCGGCCGAACGATTCGGCGACGAGGGTGACCCGGCAGCGGGCGGCGTCGCCCCAGCGGACGGGGACGGCGGTCCGGCCGAGCCGGTGCATGGCCTCCACGGCCGGACAGCCGGTGCGGTGGACGGTGACGGCGCCGCCCCGGACCCGGAAGCCGGTGATCTCGTCGGGGGGCACGGGGGTGCAGCAGCCGGCCGGGCGGACGGCGGCCGGCGGGCCGTCGTCGAGGTCGGCGTGGAGTTCCGCGCCGGAGCTGCGGTCGGCGGCGACGCTGAGCTGCGGGCGGGGGGTCGCGGCGGGCTGGGCGGCGGCTTCCGGGTGGGCCTGGAGCCAGCCGGTGATGGCGATCCTGGCGGCGGGGGTCCGGGCGTGGTCCAGCCAGTCCGGGGAGGGCCCGGAGCCGGTGTCCTGGGCGAGGAGCAGCTGCACGGTGTCGCCGTCGGAGAGAACGGTGCTCAGCGGGGTGAGCCGGCCGTTGACGCGGGCGCCGAGGCAGCCGTGGGCGGCCTCGCCGTGCTGCGCGTAGGCGGCGTCGACGCAGCTGGCCCCGGCGGGGAGCCCCAGGGTGCCGCCGTCGGCGCGGAAGACGGTGATCTCGTGGTCCTCGGCCAGGTCGGCGCGGAGCGAACTCCAGAAGGTGTCGGGGTCGGGGGCGGACTCCTGCCAGTCGAGGAGGCGGGCGAGCCAGCCGGGCCGGGTGGGGTCGGCGCGCTCGCCGTCCTCGGCCCCCTCGGGGAGGTCGGTGGCGTCCGGGGCGGTGGCGTGGGGGCTGCCGAGGGCGACGACGCCGGCCTCGGCGACCTTGTGCATGCGGTGGGTGCGGATGAGGACCTCGGCGACGGCCCCGTCGGGGGCGGCGATCGCGGTGTGCAGCGACTGGTAGAGGTTGAACTTGGGGGCGGCGATGAAGTCCTTGAACTCCGAGATCACCGGGGTGAAGCAGGTGTGGAGCTCGCCGAGGACCCCGTAGCAGTCGGCGTCCTCGGCGACGAGGACGAGGAGCCGCCCGAAGTCGCAGCCGCGCAGTTCGCCGCGCTTGAGGCGGACGCGGTGGACGGAGACGAAGTGGCGGGGGCGGACGAGGACTTCGGCGGCGATGCCCGCCTCGCGCAGGACGGCGCCGACCTGTTCGGCGACGGCGGCGAGCGCGTCCGGGGAGCCGGAGCCGGTGGCGTCGGCGATGAGCGCGCGGGTGGTCTCGTACTCCTCGGGGTGGAGGATCGCGAAGACCAGGTCCTCCAGTTCGGTCTTGAGGGCCTGGACGCCGAGCCGTTCGGCGAGGGGGATGAGGACGTCCCGGGTGACCTTGGCGATGCGGGCCTGTTTCTCGGGCCGCATCACGCCGAGGGTGCGCATGTTGTGGAGCCGGTCGGCGAGTTTGATCGACATGACCCGGACGTCGTCGCCGGTGGCGACGAGCATCTTGCGGAAGGTCTCGGGTTCGGCGGCGGCGCCGTAGTCGATCTTCTCCACCTTGGTGACGCCGTCGACGAGGTAGGCGACCTCGTCGCCGAACTCGCGGCGCACCTGATCGAGCGTCACCTCGGTGTCCTCGACGGTGTCGTGGAGGAGGGAGGCGGTCAGGGTGGTGGTCTCGGCGCCGAGTTCGGCGAGGATGAGGGTGACCGCGAGCGGGTGGGTGATGTACGGCTCGCCGCTCTTGCGGAACTGGCCCCGGTGCGAGGACTCGGCGAGGACGTACGCCCGGCGCAGCACCGACAGGTCGGCCTCGGGGTGGTGGGCCCGGTGGGCCTCGGCGACGTGGCCGATGGCGTCGGGCAGCCGGTCGCGCGGGGCGGGGCCCGCGGTGGCGCCGAGCAGGGCGGCCCGGCCGAGCCTCCGCAGGTCCAGCCGGGCGCGTCCGCGCCTGCGGACTCCCGGGTCGGTGGCCGCGGCCTCGGCCGCGCTCACGGGGTTCGTGGCCTCTGCGCTCATGGGGCACCTCCGGCGACGTCGACCGGCGGTGGACGGGCGGGCGGAGCCCGGAGGGCCGGTGCTTGATGCTACCGACCCCACCACGCGGCGCGGTCACGCTCTCGCCCAGCCCGAACCGGATCACCCATTCGAGCGACAGGACAGTCGTTGACTGTTTCGATTACGGGCTGTTCCGGCGGCGGCCCGCCGTCGGTGCCGGGCTGTTCCGGCCGCGCCGGGTCCGCCCCGACGGCGGGCCGTTCCGACCGCGCCGCCGGGCCGGGGCCGGGCGGCCGGGCTCAGTCCTGGGCGAGCCAGGAGGGCTCCAGGGTGCCCTCGGCGACGATGACGGCCGGTCCGGTCATCTCGATCTCGCCGTCGGGGTGCTCGGTGATGACGAGGGTCCCGCCGAGGACGTCCACGGTGTACGTGACGGGGGCGCCGGTCTCGGCCGGGTCGGTGCCGTCGCGGCGGGCCGCGGCGACGGCGACGGCGCAGGCGCCGGTGCCGCAGGAGCGGGTCTCGGCGGCGCCGCGCTCGTGGACCCGCATGGCGACGTGGCGGGGGCCCCGGTCGGCCACGAACTCGATGTTGACCCCGTCCGGGTAGACGGAGGCGGGCTCGTACGGCGGCTCGTCGTACAGCGTGCCCGCGTGCGCGAGGTCCTCGACGAAGGCGACCGCGTGCGGGTTGCCCATGTTCACGTTGCGCGCGGGCCAGCTACGGCCGCCGACGGCGACGGTGACGCTCTCGGCCGGGAGGACGGCGCGGCCCATGGAGACGGTGACGGAGCCGTCCTTGTCGAGGTGGACGCGCTTGACCCCGCCGCGGGTGGCGACGGCGACCTCTCCGGCGGTGACGTGGCCGGCGTGCTCCAGGTAGCGGGCGAAGACCCGGACCCCGTTGCCGCACATCTCGGCGACCGAGCCGTCGGCGTTGCGGTAGTCCATGAACCACTCGGCCTCGTCGGCCATGGTCCGGGCCTCGGGGTGGGCGGCGCTGCGCACGACGTGCAGCACGCCGTCGCCGCCGAGGCCGGCGCGACGGTCGCAGAGCCGGGCGACGAGGGCGGGGGGCAGGTCGATCTCGTTCTCCGCGTCGGGGACGATCACGAAGTCGTTCTCGGTGCCGTGGCCCTTGAGGTAGCGGAGCGGGGTGGTCTGCGTGCTGGTCACGAGAGCAACTGTACGGTGCCGCCCGGACGGCCGTTCCGGTTGTCCACAGGGCGGCCGGTCCGCCGCCGTGCCCGTGCCGGTCGTCCACAGGGCCGGCCCTTCCCCGCCCCGTGCCGTCCGCGCGGGGCCGGGCTCCGGGCCCGTACGGGGTCAGCGGAGGCGGGCGACGCGCCAGACCGCGAGGGCGACGACGGCGGCGATGGTGGTCGCGTACAGGGCGAGGACCCGCCAGTCGGGCCGCTCGCCCGAGCCGCGCTCCGGCAGTCCCGGCCAGGTGTACCCGACCTTGCGGGCGGCCATCATGCCCCAGCCGGCGGCGCAGAAGCTGATCAGCAGGCCGAGCATGGCGACGACCGCGCCGCCGTCGCCGGAGCCGAAGGCCAGCGGGAAGGCGAACATCAGCGAACCGACGGCGGCGAGCCCCACGATGGGGGCGAGCTGCCAGATCCTCAGCAGGCGCCGCGGGCGCAGCTCGACCTCGACCTCGCCGGCGTCGACCTCGACGGCGGAGCCCTCGGCGTCGTCGGGTCCGTCGGGGGTCAGCCCCGGGGCACCCCCGGGGACCGCCTCGTGCTGTTCTCTGTCGCGAGGGCCGGCCTCCATCGCCACGCGCCCTCCCAACTCGGACTCCACTTGGTCGATCGATGCTCGATGATGGCACGCTCCCGACCGCCGAAATGACGGGCGGAGCGTCCCGATGCCATCACGTGATCAGGCTGTAACCGCTCGTTCGACCAACGACAGGGCCTCCCGCGGGAGTTCCCCCCGGTGATCGGCGGCCCCGCTGAGCCAGTGGACACGGGGGTCGCGGCGGAACCAGGAGTCCTGGCGGCGGGCGAAGCGCTTGGTGGCGCGCACGGTCTCGGCGCGCGCCTCCTCCTCGGTGCACTCCCCCGCGAGCGCCGCGAGCACCTGCTGGTAGCCGAGCGCGCGGGAGGCCGTGCGCCCCTCGCGCAGTCCGCGCGCCTCCAGGGCGCGGACCTCGTCGACGAGCCCGGCCTCCCACATGCGGTCCACGCGGGTGGCGATCCGCTCGTCGAGCTCCGGGCGGGCGACGTCGACGCCGATCTGGACCGTGTCGTAGACGGACTCGTGGCCGGGGAGGTTGGCGGTGAAGGGCTTCCCGGTGATCTCGATGACCTCCAGGGCGCGGACGATCCGGCGTCCGTTGCTGGGGAGGATGGCGCGGGCCGCCTCGGGGTCGGCGGCGGCGAGCCGGGCGTGCAGGACCCCGGAGCCGCGCTCGTCGAGCTCGGCCTCCAGGCGGGCCCGGATCCCGGGGTCGGTGCCGGGGAACTCCAGGGCGTCCACGGCGCCGCGGACGTACAGGCCGGAACCGCCGACGAGGACGGGGGTGCGGCCCTCGGCGAGCAGCCGGTCGATCTCGGCGCGGGCGAGGCGCTGGTACTCGGCGACGCTGGCGGCCTCGGTGACGTCCCAGATGTCGAGGAGGCGGTGCGGGACGCCGCCGCGCTCCTCCGGCGTCAGTTTGGCGGTCCCGATGTCCATCCCGCGGTAGAGCTGCATCGAGTCGGCGTTGACGACCTCGCCGTCGAGCTGCTGGGCCAGGAACACACCCAGATCGGACTTTCCGGCCGCCGTGGGGCCGACGACGGCGATGACCCGCGGTGCGGGAGCTGCGCTTCTCACCGTCCCAGTCTCGCAAACCCCGGGGGGCGTCCCCGAACGAGCGACGTGACAGGGGGGTGGGGGGTTCGTTGCCCGTTGCGTGGTCCGGGCCGCGTTCCCCGGCACGGGACCCCTAAACGAGTAGGCTGTGGAGTGGATATGGGCGTTTTCGCAATGTTTCGCCGGGTGAGGAAGGGGAAGAGGGAGGGCGCGGCGGACGCCGCGGCCGAGGCCCTCCCGCCCCGGAGCGAAGCGGCCGGGACGGACGCGGCCGGGACGGACGGCTCCGGCACGGACGCGACCGGGACGGACGGCTCCGGCACGGCCGGGGCCGGAGCGACGGAGACCGCGGAGGCGGAAGGGACGGTGACCCGGGTGCCCGTCGCGGGAGTGACCGTCCCGGTGGGGTCCACCGCCGGGGCCGTGGAGATCCCGCGGCAGCAGTCGGTCGCCACCGCCGCCGACGCCGTACCGCTCCCGGACCCGGACGGCGGGACCGGCGAAGCCGCCCACAGGTAGGCAGGACACGGACACGGAGAGGTGCCCCATGGGTCTCCTGGATTCACTGAAGGCCAAGCTGGGCCCGGCCAAGGGCAAGGTCGCGGACCTCGCGCAGCAGCACGGGGAGAAGATCGACCACGGCTTGGACAAGGCCGCGAGGATGGTCGACGAGAAGACCAAGGGCAAGTACAGCGACAAGATCCAGTCCGGTACCGGCAAGGCCAAGGAGGCCATCGACCGGATCGGGCACAAGGACGACGGAACCCCCGGCACCCCGCCCGGAAGCACCCCCGGCACCCCGCCCGGAGGCACGCCGGGCACCCCGCCCGGCGGCACCGGTCCGACCCCGCCGCCGGCCGCCTGAGGTCCCGCTCGCACACCGACGGGGGGGGGGGGGGGGGGGGGGGGGGCCCGGCCCCCCCCCCCCCCCCGGCGCCCCCCCCCCCCCCCCCCCCCCGGCCCCCCCCCGCCCCCCCCCCCCCCCCGCGGG